>NZ_QTPY01000016.1:0-183725 GCF_003857765.1 Burkholderia sp. Bp9016 | reverse complement strand
GATATCGTGCCGGTCGGTGCGACGGGCGAGCTGTGCACGAAGGGCTATTCGGTGATGCTCGGCTACTGGGACGACGACGCGAAGACGCGCGAAGTGCTGGTCGACGGCTGGATGCATACGGGCGATCTCGCGACGCTCGACGAGGACGGCTACTGCAACATCGTCGGCCGGCTGAAGGATATGGTGATTCGCGGTGGCGAGAACGTTTATCCACGCGAGATCGAGGAATTCCTGTTCAGGCATCCGAAGATTCAGAGCGCGCAGGTGTTCGGTGTACCGGACGCGAAGTACGGCGAGGAGCTGTGCGCGTGGATCGTGCTGCGCGCAGACGAGCACATGACCGAGGACGACGTGCGTGCGTTCTGCAACGGCCAGATCGCGCACTACAAGATTCCGCGCTATATCCGTTTCGTCGACGAATTGCCGATGACGGTGACGGGCAAGGTGCAGAAGTTCGTGATGCGCGAGCGGATGATCGACGAGCTGAAACTCGACGTGCAGAAGACCGCGTAAAGCGATCTGGCGACGGGAAAAAATGCGGCGGCCTGCGGGCCGTTGCGTTCTCTATGGACGAAAAAAAGCGGGCTTATTAGCCCGCTAAAAACCACACGCTACGGGGTTAGCGCGAGGAGACCAAAGATGAAACCGTGTCCGGCGGGGGGCCGGAAACGACTCCAACAGGGATGCCCCTCGGAAGGGCTTCGGTACGTGACCGACTGGCTCGCAGCGCTTCGCGTCCGCTCACACTTGGCACACGAGACCGCATCCGTGTTGAAACCGTTGAAGCCATTGTGGGCGAATTAACGACCCCTCGCGGTAACAAAGTGTTTCAGGTTGTAACGCCCGCCAGATAAGGCTTCGCGGGATTTTTTGCTGTTTTCGGGGTACTGAAAAAGGCAATTTTTACCCGTCTTTTCTGCAGAGTTTTCATCGCATGCGCGCGACGCGTTTTTCGTGCGTTTTCGCGCCGGTGAATTGCCGATTTGCACGGCGGAAATGGCATCGCACGACAGATACCACGCATGACGATTGATTTGTCGGAAAGATTTTGAAACGTGATCGGCGCGCGCAATAGTCGGCCATTTAGCCAATTTCGCGGCTTGGCGCAATTTGCGCGGCACGCCAATGTGTAACGGCAATGCGCATGCTGCAGTCGCACATCGCCGTCCACGACGGATTTGTCGGCCGCGACCGCGGGGTCGGCGCCCGTTATCGAACGCGCCCGCCGCGGCCGGATCCGCTTACTTCAGCCACTTGTCGGAGATCGCCCGGTATTCGCCGGTCGATAGCGCGAGGTGCAGCCACTGGTCGACGTACTGCTGGAATACGACGTCGCCGCGCGGCACCATGTATGCCTTCTCGCCGAACTGGAACGGCTTGTCCGGATGCACCGAGCACAGGCCCGGATTCAGCTTTTGCTGCAGTAGCGTCTCGGATGCATCGGTCACCATCACGTCGGCCTTGCCGGCAAGGATCTGCTTGAAGATCGTCACGTTGTCCGGATAGACGGTCAGGTTCGCATGCGGGAAGAACTGCTTCGCAAAGCGCTCGTTGGTGCCGCCAGGATTCGCGATCACGTGTGTCTCGGGCCGGTCGATCTGCGCGACCGTCTGGTACTTGTCGACGTCCGCGCAGCGCGCGATCGGCGTCTTGCCGTCTATCACGTACGGCTGCGTGAAGAACGCGCGCTTCTGGCGCTCGAGCGTCGTCGAGACGCCGCCCACGGCGATATCGCACTTCGCGATGAAATCGCTGGTGAGGTTCGGCCAGCTCGTCTTCACGAAGTCGGCCTTTACGCCGAGCGATTTCGCGAGCGATTCGGCCATGTCGATGTCGATGCCCTCGAAGCGGCCATCGGTTCGGTAGTACGAGTACGGCTTGTAGTCGCCGGTCGTGCACACGCGCAGCGTGCCGCGCGCGATCACGTCGTCGAGCCGCGAGCCGGCGGCGGGCGCGGCAGCGGCGGCCTGCGCATGCGCGGCGGCGCAGCAGAGCATGGCAGCCGTCGTGAGCGCCAGCGTGGCGAACGTCTTCATCGGTCTCCTCCTTCGTTCGGTTTGATATCAGCGTCCGATCATAACGGAGCCATCGCGCGCGTCATATGGCCGCCATCGCATCGGCATACGCGGCCGTGCGGCCCCGCTCCGGTAAAATGCCGCTTTGCCTTCGCATCGTCGCTCCTACCGTGGCCCATAACCTGCTCAACGATACCTTCCTGCGTGCGCTTCTGCGCGAGCCGACCGACTACACGCCGATCTGGCTGATGCGCCAGGCGGGCCGCTATCTGCCCGAATACAACGCGACCCGCGCGCGCGCGGGCAGCTTCCTCGGCCTCGCGAAGAGTCCCGACTACGCGACCGAAGTGACGCTGCAGCCGCTCGATCGCTTTCCGCTCGACGCCGCGATCCTGTTCTCGGACATCCTGACGATTCCCGACGCGATGGGCCTCGGCCTCGACTTCCAGGTCGGCGAAGGGCCGAAGTTCGCGCATCCGGTGCGCACCGAGGCCGACGTCGCGAAGCTCGCGGTGCCGGACATCGAGGAGACGCTCGGCTACGTGACCGGCGCGGTGCGCGAGATCCGCCGCGCGCTGACCGACGCCCAGGGCCGCCAGCGCGTGCCGCTGATCGGCTTCTCGGGCAGCCCGTGGACGCTCGCGTGCTACATGGTCGAAGGCGGCGGGTCGGACGACTTCCGCACGGTGAAGTCGATGGCGTATTCGCGCCCCGACCTGATGCACCGGATTCTCGACGTGAATGCGCAGGCCGTGGCCGCGTACCTGAACGCGCAGATCGAAGCCGGCGCGCAAGCCGTGATGATCTTCGATACGTGGGGCGGCGCGCTGGCGGATGGCGCGTACCAGCGCTTCTCGCTGGATTACATCCGCCGCGTGGTCGCGCAGCTCAAACGCGAACATGACGGCGAGCGCGTGCCGGTGATCACGTTCACGAAGGGTGGCGGTCTGTGGCTCGAGGAAATCGCGGCGACCGGCGTCGACGCGGTCGGGCTCGACTGGACGGTCAACCTCGGCGCCGCACGCGAGCGCGTGGGCGGCCGCGTCGCGCTGCAGGGCAACCTCGATCCGACGATCCTGTTTGCGCCGCCGGCTGCGGTGCGCGAGCAGGCGCGCGCGGTACTCGACAGCTATGGCAACCATCCGGGCCACGTATTCAACCTCGGCCACGGGATTTCGCAGTTCACGTCGCCGGATCACGTCGCCGAACTCGTCGACGAAGTGCATAGCCACAGCCGCGCAATCCGTAGCGGAGCTGCAGGCTGAATGCAAGGGCAGTTATGCTGCACTGCGGGGTAACGGCGTTTCGCTGTCTGCGCTAAACAGGGCGCAACCCCGCCCCGGTTGCCGATTCCTTGCTTGTCAAGACTTGACTTATGCACATTTTCCACGTTGCAGCGCGGTAGAGCCCTGTATCGGTCGAATTGTCTCGCTATGGTTCGGTAATTTGAATAGCAGCCTTATGGAATAAGGCTCCGCGGGGCGCGGCAGCGGGCGGCCGAAAACAGCGGAAAGCACGGCCCCGCGTGCTTCGCGGCTGTTGAACGGCGAGTTCTCAACAAAGTTATCCACAGGCTGGTCAGGGTATACGGCGATTCCTAATGCGAATCCAAAACTTAGCGCCGAATCTGAAGTTTTACTTTAAGTTCGCCACCTTGACGCGGACGTGGGGGCCAGTCGTCCGCACTGCCCGAGTCGCTGCCGGAGTGCAGTGATGGACGGTACCTACCTGCGGGTCGCGCTCGACCATCCGCTCGCCACCCTGTTCGACTACCGCTGCGACGTGCAGCCGGCGCCTGAGCCCGGCACGCTCGTGCAAGTCCCGTTCGGCAGGCGGCAGGCCGTCGGGCTCGTCTGCGAGGTAACGACTCACACCGATGTGCCGCCGTCCCGTTTGCGCGCGATCGACGCCATCTGCACCGAACTGCCGCCGCTGTCGCCGGACTGGCTCGCGCTCGTATCGTTCGCGGCCGACTACTACCAGCGCGGGCGTGGCGAAGTCGCGCTGCCGGCGCTCCCGCAGGCGCTGCGCGACGCGCAGCGCTGGGGGCGGCTGCTTGCCCCCGAGGTTCGCTACCGGCTGACCGACGCCGGCCGCGCTGCGCTTCCCGATGCGCTGCCCGCGCGCGGGGCTGCCCTGCGCCGGCTCGCGCAGGCGCTTGCCGACACCGATTCGCTGACGCTGCCCGATGCGCGCGTGTTGCATCCGAAGGCGGTCGCGACGCTCGACGACTGGGCGGCGCGCGGCTGGGTCGCCGTCGAGGAAATCGGCTGGGCCGATACGCCTGCGCCCAAAGCTGTGGATAACCTGTCGACAACCAGTGGGCGAGCTGTGCCGCCGGCGCTCACCGACCAGCAGGCCGAGGCGCTGGACGCGATCCGCGCGGGCCAGGGGTTCGCGCCGTTCCTGCTGCACGGCGTGACGGGCAGCGGCAAGACCGAGGTCTATCTGCACGCGCTGGCGGCGTTGCTCGACGCGCGGCCGGACGCGCAGGCGCTCGTGCTCGTTCCCGAAATCAACCTGACGCCGCAGTTCGAGGCCGCGTTTCGCGCGCGCTTCGCGGGCGCGCTGGCCGACGACGCGATCGTCACGCTGCACAGCGGGCTCGCCGAAGGCGAGCGTGCGCGCAACTGGCTCGCCGCGCATACGGGCCGTGCGCGGATTGTGCTCGGCACGCGGCTCGCGGTGCTCGCGTCGCTGCCGACGCTTGCGCTGATCGTCGTCGACGAGGAACACGAGCCCGCATACAAGCAACAGGAAGGGCTGCGCTATTCGGCGCGCGATCTCGCCGTCTGGCGAGCGAAACACCTTGGCATTCCGGTCGTGCTCGGCTCGGCGACGCCGTCGCTCGAAAGCTGGTGGCAGGCCGAGCAAGGCCGCTATACGCGGCTCACGCTGTCGCGCCGCGCGGTGGCCGACGCGACGCTGCCCACCGTGCGGCTGATCGATCTCGAAGAGGAGCGGCGACGCGGGCGCGCGTCGATGGGCGGGCTGTCCGGGCCGCTCGTCGCGGCGCTGAAGGCGCGGCTCGAGCGCGGCGAACAGAGCCTCGTATTCCTGAACCGGCGCGGCTACGCGCCGCAGCTCGCGTGCGACGCATGCGGCTGGGTCGCCGGCTGCCCGCGCTGCAGCGCGTACGTCGTGCTGCACAAGCCCGAGCACGCGCTGCGCTGCCATCACTGCGGCTGGGAAGCGCGCATTCCGCGCTCGTGTCCGGAGTGCGGGAACGTCGACATCGCGCCGCTCGGGCGCGGCACGCAGCGCATCGAGGAGGCGCTCGCCGAGGCGGTGCCGGGCGCGCGCGTGTTGCGGATCGACGCGGACAGCACTCGCCGCAAGGGCAGTGCGCAGGCGCTTTTCTCGGACGTGCATGCGGGGGAAGTCGACATTCTCGTCGGCACGCAGATGATCGCGAAGGGGCACGACTTCCAGCGCGTGTCGCTCGTCGGCGTGCTCAACGCAGATACGGCGCTGTTCTCGCACGACTTCCGCGCGAGCGAGCGGTTGTTCGCGCAACTGATGCAGGTGAGCGGCCGCGCGGGGCGTGCGGGCCTGCCGGGCGAGGTGCTCGTGCAGACGCGCTATCCGCGTCACGCGCTGTATCACGCGCTCGGGCGGCAGGATTACGTAGGCTTCGCGAATTCGACGCTCGGCGAGCGTCGCGACGCGCATCTGCCACCGTTCGTCTATCAGGCGCTGCTGCGCGCCGAAGGGCGCACGCTGGACGCGGCGCTGGCGTTCCTGCAGCAGGCCGCGGCTGCATTGCCTGGATTGCCGGGTGCCGATCGCGTGACCGTGTACGACGCGGTGCCGATGACGATCGTGAAGGTCGCGAACGTCCATCGAGCGCAACTGTTGCTCGAAAGCGCGTCGCGGGCCGCGCTGCAGCATGCGCTGCGCGCATGGCAGCCGGAGCTGCGTGCGCTGAAGGGCGTGCTGCGGTGGAGCGTCGAGGTCGATCCGCTGGATATCTGAGTATCCGGGCGGCGCCGGCGCGGTTGTCGCGCTGCCCGTCACCGTCTTGCCGCCCCGCGCCCGGGCCGACCGCCGGGCCGCGCTTTTTCCCGTCTCTCGTCCCCGTTCCCGTTCCCGTTCCGCGCGGACCCGCTCGCACCCCCCCAGTGCAACCCGTTTTCTCCCGCCGTCGTACGCATCAAAGGTTGCGCATATGGGCCGAATCGGTCCCGATCAGGGAAAACACCGATCCGCCGACCACGGGCAACCCCTAGGTTGCAACCATCTAAGTGGCTGATTATATTGACTAACCATCAGGTGCAACCGACCTCCCAATCTGGTTGCACCTTTTTATTGCGTGCCGTAGGATTTCGCGCATCCTCTCACACCATATTGCCGGGCTCGCACCGGCGCACGAACCCACCATGGCAAGCACGACTCTCGGCGTCAAGGTCGACGACCTTCTCCGCTCGCGCCTGAAAGACGCGGCAGCGCGTCTCGAGCGCACCCCCCACTGGCTGATCAAGCAGGCGATCTTCGCGTATCTCGAGCGGATCGAGCACGGCCAGCTGCCGCCCGAGCTGTCGGGCAGCAGCGGAGTCACGGAGCTGGCCGACGGACAGTCGACGGACGGCGACGACGACAACTCGCCGCATCCGTTCCTCGAGTTCGCACAGAACGTGCAGCCGCAATCGGTGCTGCGCGCGGCGATCACGGCAGCGTACCGCCGCCCCGAGCCGGAATGCGTGCCGTTCCTGCTGGGCCAGGCCCGCCTGCCGGCGAACCTGCAGGCCGACGTGCAGACGCTCGCGACGACGCTCGTCGAGGCGCTGCGCGAGAAGAGCTCGGGCGGCGGCGTCGAAGGGCTGATCCACGAGTTTTCGCTGTCGAGCCAGGAAGGCGTGGCGCTGATGTGTCTGGCCGAAGCGCTGCTGCGTATTCCCGATCGCGCGACGCGCGATGCGCTGATCCGCGACAAGATCAGCAAGGGCGACTGGCGCTCGCACGTCGGCCACGCACCGTCGCTGTTCGTGAACGCGGCGACCTGGGGGCTGATGATCACCGGCAAGCTCGTGACGACCAACAGCGAAGCGGGCCTGTCGTCGGCGCTCACGCGCCTGATCGGCCGCGGCGGCGAGCCGCTGATCCGCAAGGGCGTCGACATGGCGATGCGCCTGATGGGCGAGCAGTTCGTCACTGGCGAGACGATTTCCGAAGCGCTCGCGAACAGCCGCAAGTACGAAGCGCGCGGCTTCCGCTACTCGTACGACATGCTCGGCGAAGCGGCGACGACCGAAGAGGACGCGCAGCGCTACTACGCATCGTATGAGCAGGCGATCCATGCGATCGGCAAGGCGGCCGGCGGCCGCGGCATCTACGAAGGCCCGGGCATCTCGATCAAGCTGTCGGCGCTGCATGCGCGCTACTCGCGCTCGCAGCAGGACCGCACGATGAGCGAACTGTTGCCGCGCGTGCGCGCGCTGGCGCTGCTCGCGCGTCGCTACGACATCGGCCTGAACATCGACGCGGAAGAGGCGGACCGTCTCGAACTGTCGCTCGACCTGCTCGAGGCGCTGTGTTTCGATCCGGATCTCGCGGGCTGGAACGGCATCGGCTTCGTCGTGCAGGGCTACCAGAAGCGCTGCCCGTTCGTAATCGATTACCTGATCGATCTCGCGCGCCGCAGCCGTCACCGCCTGATGATCCGTCTGGTGAAAGGCGCGTACTGGGACACCGAAATCAAGCGTGCGCAGGTCGACGGCCTCGAAGGCTACCCGGTCTATACGCGCAAGATCTACACGGACGTGTCGTATCTGGCGTGCGCGAAGAAGCTGCTCGCGGCGCCCGACGCCGTCTACCCGCAGTTCGCGACGCACAACGCCTACACGCTGGCCGCGATCTATCACCTGGCGGGCCAGAACTACTACCCGGGCCAGTACGAATTCCAGTGCCTGCACGGGATGGGCGAGCCGCTGTACGAGGAAGTCACCGGCCGCGACAAGATGAATCGTCCGTGCCGCGTGTACGCACCGGTTGGCACGCACGAAACGCTGCTCGCGTACCTGGTGCGCCGTCTGCTGGAAAACGGCGCGAACACGTCGTTCGTGAACCGCATCGCGGATAAAACCGTATCGGTGAAGGAACTGGTCGCCGACCCGGTCGACGAGGCATCGAAGGTCGTGCCGCTCGGCGCGCCACACACGAAGATCCCGCTGCCGCGCAACCTGTACGGCGACGAACGCCCCAACTCGATGGGCCTCGACCTGTCGAACGAACACCGTCTCGCGTCGCTGTCGTCCGCGCTGCTCGCGAGCGCGCACCATCCGTGGCGCGCGGCACCGATGCTGGCCGACGATGCGCTCGCCGACGCACCGGTGCGCGACGTGCGCAACCCGGCCGACCAGCGCGACATCGTCGGCACGGTCAGCGAAGCGACCTCCGAACACGTAAGCGCGGCGCTCGCGCACGCGGTGGCTGCCGCGCCGATCTGGCAGGCGACGCCGGTCGATGCGCGCGCCGACTGCCTGGTGCGCGCGGCCGACCTGCTCGAAGCGCAGATGCACACGCTGATGGGCCTGATCGTGCGCGAAGCCGGCAAATCGCTGCCGAACGCGATCGCCGAAATCCGCGAAGCGGTCGACTTCCTGCGCTACTACGCAGCGCAGATCCGCGACGAGTTCTCGAACGACACGCACCGTCCGCTCGGCCCCGTGGTCTGCATCAGCCCGTGGAACTTCCCGCTCGCGATCTTCATGGGCCAGGTGGCCGCGGCGCTCGCGGCCGGCAACACGGTGCTCGCGAAGCCGGCCGAACAGACGCCGCTGATCGCCGCGCAGGCCGTGCGCCTGCTGCGCGAGGCCGGCGTGCCGGCCGGCGCGGTGCAACTGCTGCCGGGCACGGGCGAAACCGTCGGTGCTGCGCTGGTTGCCGATCCGCGCACGCGGGCGGTGATGTTCACGGGTTCGACTGAAGTCGCCCGCCTGATCAACAAAACGCTGTCCGCGCGCCTCGACCCGGACGGCAAGCCGATTCCGCTGATCGCCGAAACGGGCGGCCAGAACGCGATGATCGTCGACTCGTCTGCACTCGCGGAGCAGGTCGTCGCGGACGTGATGCAGTCGTCGTTCGATTCGGCCGGTCAACGGTGTTCGGCGCTGCGCGTTCTGTGTCTGCAGGACGATGTCGCGGACCGTACGCTGACGATGCTCAAGGGCGCGATGCACGAGCTGACGCTCGGCAACCCGGACCGTCTGTCGACGGACGTCGGCCCGGTGATCGACGCCGAAGCGAAGCAGACGATCGACACGCACGTCGCGTCGATGAAGGACAAGGGGCATGCGGTCACGCAACTGCCGTTGCCGGAAGCCTGCGCGCACGGCACGTTCGTGCCGCCGACGCTGATCGAGATCGGCAGCATCGACGAGTTGAAGCGTGAAGTGTTCGGCCCCGTGCTGCACGTCGTGCGCTACCGCCGCAGCCAGCTCGACAAGCTGCTCGAGGCGATCCGCGCGACCGGTTATGGCCTCACGCTCGGCATCCACACGCGGATCGACGAGACGATCGCGCACGTGATCTCGAATGCGCACGTCGGCAATATCTACGTGAACCGCAACGTGATCGGCGCGGTGGTCGGCGTGCAGCCGTTCGGCGGCGAAGGGCTGTCGGGCACGGGCCCGAAGGCCGGCGGCGCGCTGTATCTGCAGCGCCTGCTCGCGACGCGTCCGTCGGGCCTGCCGCGTTCGCTCGCGCAGACGCTGATCGCGGACGGCGCGGTCGCAGGCGAGCAGCGCGGCAATCCGGCGGCGGCGCTCATCGCGCTGCGCGACTGGCTGATCGAGCAGCGCGAGCCGGCGCTCGCCGCACGCTGCGACGGTTATCTCGCGCAAGTGCCGGCCGGTGCAACCGCGGTGCTGAACGGTCCGACGGGCGAGCGAAACACGTATACACTCGGCCCGCGCGGCACGGTGCTGTGTGTCGCGGCGACGCCAGGCGGCGCCCGCGCGCAGTTCGCGGCGGTGCTGGCGACGGGCAACCGCGCGCTGTTCGCCGGTGCGGCGGGCGAGGCGCTGGCGGCCGCGCTGCCGGCTGCGCTGAAGGCACATGCGGCCGTGCGCAAGCAGGCCGATGCGCCGTTCGACGCGGTGCTGTTCGAAGGCGACAGCGACGAACTGCAGAAGCTCGTGAAGGACGTCGCGCAGCGGCCGGGCCCGATCGTGTCGGTGCAGGGCGTGTCGGTGGGCGCGTTCGAGAACGGCGATGCGGAAGACTACGCGCTCGAGCGGCTGTTGACCGAGCGCTCGGTCAGCGTGAACACGGCCGCGGCGGGCGGCAATGCGAACTTGATGACGATCGGCTGACCATCCTTGCCGTTCGGATCAACCAAAGGAAGCGGCAAGGCGATCCCGAAGCCGCTCCATTTACCCTGGTACCAAGGAGATGCAATGCAACACACGATGAAAAAGCTGGCAGGCGCGACGTTTGTCGCGGTCATGTCGCTTGCGGGGACGGCCCATGCAGATGACGTGAAGATCGGTTACGCAGGGCCGATGACGGGTGCCCAGGCGCACTACGGCAAGGATATGCAGAACGGGATCGTGCTCGCGCTGGAAGACTTCAACGCGACGAACCCGAAGATCGGCGGCAAGCCGGTGAAGTTCACGCTCGAGACGCAGGACGACCAGGCTGACCCGCGCACCGGCACGACGGTTGCGCAGAAGCTCGTCGACGACGGCATCAAGGGCATGCTCGGCCACTTCAATTCGGGCACGACGATTCCGGCTTCGCGCATTTATGCGAACGCCGGCATTCCGGAAATCGCGATGGCGACGGCACCGGAATACACGCAGCAGGGTTACAAGACGACCTTCCGCATGATGACGTCCGACACGCAGCAGGGCTCGGTGGCGGGCTCGTTCGCGTCGAAGGGTCTCGGCCTGAAGAAGATCGCGATCGTCGACGACCGCACGGCCTACGGCCAGGGTCTCGCCGACCAGTTCGAGAAGGCCGCGAAGGCCGGCGGCGCGACGATCGTCGACCGTGAATTCACGAACGACAAGGCAGTCGACTTCAAGGCGATCCTGACCAAGATCAAGGCGACGAAGCCGGACCTCGTCTACTACGGCGGCGCGGACTCGCAGGCAGCGCCGATGGTCAAGCAGATGAAGACGCTCGGCATCACCGCGCCGCTGATGAGCGGCGAAATGGTGAAGACGCCGACGTTCCTGAAGATCGCCGGCCCTGCGGCCGAAGGTACGATCGCATCGCTGGCAGGCCTCCCGCTCGACGAAATGCCGGGTGGCAAGTCGTACGCCGAGAAGTACAAGAAGCGCTTCGGCGAAGACGTGCAGACCTATTCGCCGTACGCATACGACGGCGCGATGGCGATGCTCAATGCGATGAAGAAGGCTGATTCGACCGATCCGGCGAAGTACCTGCCGGTGCTCGCGAAGACCGACATGGCTGGCGTCACGTCGACGCACGTCGCGTATGACGCGAAGGGCGACCTGAAGAACGGCGGCATCACGATGTACAAGGTCGAGAAGGGTGAGTGGAAGCCGCTGAAGAGCATCGGCGGCAAGTAAGCAGAATGGGCGTCGCGAGCGGTGTCGAGAGGCGCCGCCGTGCGCAGCATGTGAAGAAGCCACCGGGCCGTCGGGTCCGGTGGCTTTTTCTTTGGCGGTGCGCGGCCAGGTAGTACATATGGATTTTGCCGGCGACGGTTCAGCGATGTGGGTATGTTCCGGCAGGTGCGTCGCGGTGTATGTCAATGCCTCGTTCCCACGTGCGGCGCTACTTCCCACGTGCCGGAAGGCTCGCGCAATACACCGCCGCGCGCTGTTGTCGCGCCACGTATCGCCAGTCTGTAGGCGGGCGGCGCGAGCGGCGGCACATAGGTCGGATCGAACAGGCCCGCAACGCGTTGCCCATCCTCCACGCGAATGCCCCATGAACTGCGCAGCGTTTCGGTAATGCGGTCGCCGCTGCTCAACCGGCTACCCACCAATGCGAATGGCTTGCCTCCGCTATGGTGGTTTTCCGCGCCGTCGATAATCGCAGCCTCGCTGCCGTCGTCATAGGTCACTACATCGCCGACGCAGGCGACTTCCAATCCAGCCAAGGTCAAGCCGCTGGTTGCGGTGGTGACGCGTCCACCGCGTTCCGTGAGTGCGCCAACGGCGGCGAAAAGATGGGTCGGTGCTTGGAGTTCGTTTTTCATCCGGCTTCCCTGTCTCAGTAAATGGAATGGCTGCCTGGAGACGCTATTCCAGATAAGAAACGTCGATCAATCGGACGAGTATGATTTAGTATTGCTAACTTCTATTACTTGTTCCGTACGGCTTGTTGCATTGACCGAGCGTGCGCGAATGCGTTAGGTCAGGTGTCGCGGATAGGCAATGGTGCCGTATCCAGCTTTTGGGTTCGCAAGGGGAATATGGGTGTGCGAGTTACCCATGCGCCGGCTCAACCGCGGATACTCAGTCTCTGCGCACGCGCAGCAGGAACTTCTGCAATTTTCCCGTCGGCGTGCGCGGCAGCGTTTCCGCGAACACGAATTCGCGCGGGATCTTGTAGGCGGCGAGCCGCTCGCCGCAGAACGCGCGCAGCGCATCCGCATCGGGCGCGGTGCCCGCACGCAGCACGACGTGCGCGACGACCGTTTCGCCCCAGTCCGGATGCGGGACGCCGACGACGGCCGCTTCCGCGATGCCTGGATGCGCGCCGAGCACGTCCTCCACTTCTTTCGAATAGACGTTCTCGCCGCCCGTCACGATCATGTCCTTCAGCCGGTCGACGATGAACAGATAGCCATCCTGATCGATGCGTGCGATGTCGCCGGTGCGATACCAGCCGTCCGGCGCGAACGCGGCGCGCGTCGCGGCCGCGTCGTCGAGATAGCCGAGCATCATGCTGTCGGCCTTCAGCCAGATCTCGCCGGTTTCGCCGGGCTGCGCATCGCGCGCTCCGTCACCGTTCATGGACACGACGCGCAGGTCGACGCCGGGGCCGCCCTGGCGGCCGATCGAGCCGGCCTTCGCGATCTGCTCGTCCGGATACAGCGTGGTGCCGGCCGGGCCCGTCTCCGTCATTCCGTAAACCTGAAAGAATGCATCGCTGCGATACGCGTGTGCGAGCCGTTCGGCCTGCGTGGCGCCGATCGGGCCGCCGCCATAGAGCCACGCGCGCACGCTCGACAGGTCGAACGTCGCGAAGTGCTCGATCGTGTCGAGCGGCAGCGTGTACGACACCGGCGCACCGAAATACAACGTCACGCGCTCGCGCTCGATCGCCTGCAGGAAGCGCAGCGGATGGTATTCGCGCAGCAGCACGACGGTGCCGCCCGCATACAGCGTGCCGCCGAACCAGTTGTTCAGCGGCGACGAATGCCAGAGCGGCATCGCCATCAGCGTACGTTCGTTGCGGCCGATTCCGGTTGCGAGCGCGGCGGCCATCGCGGCGAACGTCACCGTGCGGTGGCTGTGCACGCAGCCTTTCGGACGGCCGGTCGTACCGGACGTGTAGAGGATCTGCGCGACGTCGTTGTCGGCCGGCTCGATGCCCGCGATGCCGTCCATTTCCGTGCGCATCGCGTCGAAGTCCGGCACGCCGTCGGCATGGCCTTCGGTGACGAGCCGTTGCGCCGGATGGATCACGCGCGACAGCACCGGCGCGAGCGCCGCATCGAACAGGATCACCTTGCTGCGGCTGTGTTCGAGCACGTAGTCGACCTCCGGCGCCTGCAGCTTGTGGTTGACCGGCACGAACGCGGCGCCGAGCCGCCATGCGCCGAACATCAGGTCGACGAACGCGGGCGTGTTCACGCACATCGCGGCGACGCGGTCGCCGGCCGCGACGCCGAGCGCGCTCAGCACGGCCGCCGCGCGATGCGAGCGCTCGCGTGCGGCGGCGTACGTGATCGCCGTGTCGTCGTGGATCAGGAACGGCTTGTCGGGCGTCGCGCGGGCGGCGCGATCGAGGGCGGCGACGAGGTTCATCAGGGCTCCGGGCGGGCGTGACGGATGAGCGGGCGGACAGGCGTCAGGCCGGGTACGCGCGCTGCAGCAGCGCGCCGACGTCGAGCGCGTGCGGATCGAAGCCGCCCACGATGCGGCCCCAGTCGGGTGCGGCGAGCCGCGTCGCGATGAACGCATCGGCGACGGCCGCAGGCGCATCGCGCCGCAGCAGGCACGCCTGCGCGACGAGCGCGAGCCGCTGCGCGAACACGCGCGCCGATGCCTCGAGCGTGTCGGCCGGCGCCGCGAGCATCGCACGCAGCGTGTCGAGCGCCGCACGGATGCGCGGCTCGCCCGCGCCGAGGTCGTCCAGCTCGGCCAGCAGCGCGGCGGCCGCGTCGGGCTCGCGCGACACCGCGCGCAGCACGTCGAGGCACATCACGTTGCCGGAGCCTTCCCAGATCGAGTTGACGGGCGCTTCGCGAAACAGCCGCGCGATCGGCCCGTCGTCGACGTAGCCGTTGCCGCCGAACACTTCCATCACTTCGCCGCTCAGTTCGACCGCGCGCTTGCAGACCCAGAATTTCGCGGCAGGCGTGACGATCCGCTTCCACGCGCGTTCGCGCGGCGAGTCGTCGCGCTCGAACGCATCGGCGAGGCGCATCGCCAGGGCAAGCGCGGCTTCGCTTTCGAGCGCGAGATCGGTGAGCACGGTGCGCATCAGCGGCTGCTCGGCGAGCGCGCGGCCGAACGCGTGGCGCTGACGCGTATAGGCGATCGCCTGCACGACGCCCTGGCGCAGCATCGCCGCGCTGCCGAGCACGCAGTTCAGCCGCGTGTAGGTGGCCATCTCGATGATGGTCGGAATCCCGCGGCCTTCGTCGCCGAGCATGATGCCCCACGCGTCGTTCAGTTCGATCTCGCTGCTCGAATTGCTGCGGTTGCCGACCTTGTTCTTCAGCCGCTGGATCTCGACCGCGTTCTTCGTGCCGTCCGGCCGCCAGCGGGGTACGTAGAAGCACGACGGGCTACCCGCTTCGGTGTGGGCGACGACGAGGTGCGCATCGCACATCGGCGCGGAGAAGAACCACTTGTGGCCGCGCAGCCGGTATTCGCCGCCGCGCCCGCCCGCGCCGACGGCAGTCGCGAGCGTCGCGTTCGCGCGCACGTCGGAGCCGCCCTGTTTTTCGGTCATCCCCATGCCGAACCAGATCGAGCGCTTGTCGGCGACCGGCACGTCGCGCGGGTCGTAGTCGTCGCTGTAGAGCTTGTCGCGCAGCAGCGCCCACAGCGCGGGCTCCTTCTGCAGCACGGGAATCGCGGCCTGCGTCATCGTGGCCGGGCACAGTGTGCCGGCCTCGATCTGGCCGTGCAGGTAGAAGCCGGCCGCGGTCGCGGCCCACCGGCCGGGGCGCGTATCGCGGAACGCGAGCGATACGAAGCCTTCGTTGCGGTACATCCCGAGCAGCGTGTGCCACGCCGGATGGAAGTCGACGCGGTCGATGCGCCGGCCGCGCCGGTCGAACGCGTTCAGCTCCGGCGTGTGGCGATTCGCTTCGTCGGCGAGCCGCGCGGTGTCGGCGCTGCCGAGCCGCGCGCCGTACGCGTCGAGCCGCGGCACGGCCCAGTCGGCGCCGGCGCGGGCGAGCGCCTCGCGCAGCGCGGCGTCCGTCGCGAAGAGGTTATAGTCGACCAGTTCGTCGAACTGGTTCGTGACGGCATGGGTCGATTCGGTCATCGGGTTGTCTCCGGTCTCATGCTTCGCGCCCGGCCGGCCGGGTGCCGCGCTGCCGGCGCGTGCATGCCGGTGCCGGCTTCCGGTCAAACGTGTTTCCGCTGAATTTCAGAGTAGCAAATATGCCGTCGCGACATGTTCAGGTTCCGGCGCCGCCCGGCCAGCCGGCGGCGCAACCCGCGCCCGCATTGCGTCGCCGGCCGCGCCAGTCGCGCGCGCAGGCCACGTCCGATGCGCTTCAGCAGGCATTCGTTCAGCTTTTGCTCGAGCGCGGCTATGCAAAGGCGACGATCCGCGAGATCGCGGCCGTCGCAGGCGTGAGCATCGGCACCTTCTACGAATACTTCGGCGACAAGCAGAGCCTCGCCGCGCTGTGCATTCACCGGCGCGTGCTCGCGCTGGCCGACCGGTTGCGCGACGCGGCGCACGGGTTGCGCGGCGCGCCGCGCGCCGAACTCGCGGCCGCGCTCGTCGACCTGCAACTCGACGCAATCGGCGCGGACGCTGCGCTATGGAGCGCGCTGTTCGCGCTGGAGCGGCAGGTGTCGCAGCTCGTCGCCTACCGCCGGCACTACGATGCCTACGTCGCGCTGTGGCGCGACGCGCTCGCACAGGCCGCCGATCCGCCGCCGGCCGAGCGGCTCGACGGGCTCGCGCGGATGGCGCATACGGTCTGTTACGGCGGCGTGTCGCAGGCGTTGCTGACGCTCGGGCCGGCACTCGACTTCGGCGCGCTGCGCGGCGAGCTGCACACGCTGCTGGGCGCGTATCTGGCGGCCGGCGCCAGCCCGTCATCCGCGTGAACAGACCCTAGGGGTAATGCCCGATTCGCATGCGGCGTGGGCGGCGCCACCGTCCCGCCGAGCCTTTCGTGCCAAGAGCCATGAGAAAAATGCATGGCCGCCATGACGAACTTTCGATTGTCCGCCGATATTGGCTGGGGCTAAATCATGCGGCATGTGCAGGGCCGCGCGTTTCGTGCGGGCCCGCCCGAAGGACATCAGAAGGAGGAGTCATGCGAAGCGCCACCACGCCCCGTTCGAAACTGCCCGACGTCGGGACGACAATCTTCACGGTGATCGGCCAGCTTGCTGCGCAGCACGATGCGCTGAACCTGTCGCAGGGCGCGCCGAATTTCGCGCCAGATCCGGCGCTCGTCGAGGGCGTCGCACGCGCGATGCGCGACGGCCACAACCAGTACGCGCCGATGGCCGGCATCGTGTCGCTGCGCGAGCGGCTCGCGGAGAAGACCGAGGCGCTGTACGGCACGCGCTACGACCCGGGCACCGAGATCACGGTGATCGCGAGCGCGAGCGAAGGGCTCTACGCGGCGATCAGCGCGCTCGTGCATCCGGGCGACGAAGTGATCTATTTCGAGCCGTCGTTCGACAGCTACGCGCCGATCGTGCGGATGCAGGGCGCAACGCCGGTCGCGATCAAGCTGTCGCCCGAGCATTTCCGCGTGAACTGGGACGAGGTCGCCGCGGCGATCACGCCACGCACGCGGATGATCGTCGTGAACACGCCGCACAACCCGACCGCGACGGTGTTTTCCGCCGACGATCTCGAACGGCTCGCGCAGCTCACGCGCAATACCGATATCGTGGTGCTGTCCGACGAGGTCTACGAGCACGTCGTGTTCGACGGCGCGCAGCATCAGAGCGTCGCGCGTCACCGCGAGCTGGCCGAGCGCAGCGTGATCGTGTCGTCGTTCGGCAAGTCGTTTCACGTGACGGGCTGGCGTGTCGGCCACTGCATCGCGCCGGCCGCGCTGATGGACGAGATCCGCAAGGTGCACCAGTTCATGGTGTTCTCGGCCGATACGCCGATGCAGGTCGCGTTCGCGGAAATCCTCGCGCGACCGGAAAGCTATCTCGGACTGTCGGCGTTCTACCAGGCCAAGCGCGACCTGCTCGCGCACGAGCTGGCCGATTCGCGCTTCGAGCTGCTGCCGAGCGAAGGCTCGTTCTTCATGCTCGCGCGGTTCCGGCACTTCTCGGACGAAAGCGACAGCGATTTCGTGCTGCGCCTGATCCGGGATGCGCGCGTCGCGACGATTCCGCTGTCGGCGTTCTACACCGACGGCACCGACGCGGGCGTGATCCGGCTCAGTTTCTCGAAGGACGACGCGACGCTGATCGAGGGCGCGCGGCGGTTGCGTTCGCTGTAATCGCGGGTGCGGCCCGTACCCAGGAAGGCGACGTATACGTCGCCCGGAAAGCCACCGATGGGCTGCAGCATGTGTCGAAGCACGGCTGCGGTCGACAAGTCAGGAGATCACGATGAAACATGGACACACCCTGAAACTCGCGTTCGCATTTGCGTGCGCGCTCGGCTCCGGCGCGGCGCTCGCCGACGGGCAGACGCTGCGCTTCGGCCTCGAGGCGCAATACCCGCCGTTCGAGTCGAAAGCGCCGAACGGCGACCTGCAGGGCTTCGACATCGATGTCGGCAATGCCGTTTGCCAGACGGCGAAGCTGTCGTGCAAGTGGGTCGAAACGTCCTTCGACGGACTGATTCCCGCGCTGAAGGGCCGCAAGTTCGACGCGATCAACTCGGCGATGAACGCGACCGAGCAGCGGCGCCAGGCAATCGACTTCACGACGATCATCTACCGCGTGCCGACGCAGCTGATCGCGCGCACCGGCAGCGGCCTGCTGCCGACGCCGGAATCGCTGAAGGGCAAGCGCGTCGGCGTGTTGCAGGCGTCGATCCAGGAAACCTATGCGAAGGCGCACTGGGAGCAGGCCGGCGTGTCGATCGTCGCGTACCAGGATCAGAACCAGGCGTACGCGGATCTCGTGTCAGGCCGTCTCGACGCGACGCTGGTGCTCGCGCCGGCCGGCCAGCGCGGCTTCCTGTCGCGTCCGGACGGCAAGGGTTTCTCGTTCGTCGGTCAGCCGGTGCGCGACGACAAGATTCTCGGCAGCGGGATCGCGTTCGGGCTGCGCAAGGGCGACGACGCGCTGAAGACGAAACTCGATGCGGCGATCGACAAGCTAAAGGCGGATGGCACGGTGAAGTCGCTGGGCCAGAAGTACTTCGGCAATATCGACATCTCGACGCAGTAAACGGGGAAAGCGGCGGCCGCGATGGCCGCTGCGATGCATGACGGACCGTAGACGTGCGGCGCTTGCGCGTTCGCCGTCAAGTCAGCCGTCGACCCAGCTCAGCGCGCCGATCTTCAGGTGTTCGACGACGCTGCGGGCCCAGTCGAGCTCCGCGTTGAGCAGCACGAGCGCATGCTCGTTCTGCAGCAGGAACAGGCGTGGCACCTGATCGTTCTGCGCGGCGTTGCGCAGCGATTCGAGGCGTTCGCGCTCGGCTTCGAGCGCGGCGATGCGGCGCTCGAGCTGGTGGCGCGCATCTTCGGCGTCGAGCAGCGGCAGGAATGCGAGGCCGGCGCCGAACGCCGGGAATTCGCGCGCGGGTTCGGCGAGCAGCGCATGCAGCCACGCCTGCCCGGCCGTGTGTCCGGTTTCGGTCAGCGTGTACAGCGTGCGCTCGGGAAACGCGCCGTCGCGCTCGGTATCGTGCACGGCGATCAGCCCGTCGCGCAGCAGCCGGTCGATCGTCTGGTAAAGGCTCGTGCGCTGCCGCACGTTGACGACTTCGTCGTAACCGCGGGCCTTCCACTGCTGCAGCATTCCGTACGGATGCATCGGCGTTTCGGTGAGCGTCGCGAGGACCGCGAGCGCAAGCGGAGACGGGCGGCTCGATGTCATGAATAGTTATATTGTGTCTAGTTGAAATATAACTAGTATCGACTAGACTATCATATTCCACAAGGGTTTCAGCCGAGGTGCGAGCGCTTCGCAGCTGGTGCGACGGTTTCCATCGTCGCCAGACCATGCACGATGCCGCAGTCTTCGACCGAATGTTCGCCAACGCATTGACGCCTCAACTCGATGAGCTGATCGCGCAGATGCATGAGCTCCGCGAGGCGTGCGTCGACGTGGCCGATATGCTCGTCGAGCAGCGAGTTGATCGAATCGCACGGGTCGGCCGGCGTGTCGGTGAGCTGCAGCAGCGCGCGGATTTCGTCGTGCGCCATGTCGAGCGCACGGCAGTTGCGAATGAAGCGCAGCCGTTCGACGTGCACGTCGGTGTAGTTCCGGTAGTTCGAATCGGTTCGCTCCGCATCCGGCATCAGCCCCTCCTTCTCGTAGAAGCGGATCGTTTCGGGCGTGCAGCGGGCCGCCTTGGCCAGTTCGCCGATCTTCATGGCTTTCTCCGTTGTAAGGCTTGACCTTGTAGTGGCTTCAAGGTGTTAACTCTACACCGTCAAGCCATTGAGGAGGTTGTCATGACCGACGCCCAGCGTACCCACGACCCACGACACCGTCATGCCGGCGGCGCCGAGACCTGCTGCGCCGACGCGTGCGACACGCAGGCGGCGACCGTCGACGACACGGCGCCGGCGGCCGGCGAGCACGCGCACGGCGACGGCGCATCGCGCGGCGCGCAGCCGCATGAATGCGGCCACGATCATGCACCTGCGCACGGCACGGGGCACGACCACACCAGCCACGCACACGGCGACGGGCATGGGCACGGCGCGGCATGTTTGCACGACCATGCCGCGCATGATCACGCTGCACATGACCATGCCGGTCACGACCACGACCACGACCACGACCACGACCACGACCACGACCACGACCACGACCACGCGGCCGGCGACTGCTGCGCGCCCGCCGCGCTGACGCTCGCGCCGCTCCCGGTCGCGCAGGCCACCGCGTCGGGGCACGTGCGCTCCGCATTCCGGATCATGCAGATGGACTGCCCGACCGAGGAAACGCTGATCCGCAAGAAGCTCGGCGGCATGCAGCAGGTATCGGCGCTCGAATTCAACCTGATGCAGCGGATGCTGACCGTCGAACACGTGCCCGGCGCGCAGCCCGCGATCGAAAGCGCGATCCGCACGCTCGGGATGACGCCGGAGGCCGCGTCGGCCGATGCACCGGCCGCCCGGGTCGCTGACGCGCCCGCGAAGCCGTGGTGGCCGCTCGCGCTGGCGGGCGTCGCGGCGATCGCGTCCGAAGCGGCGAACTGGGTCGGCCTGCCGGTGTGGCTATCGGCCGTGCTCGCGCTCGCGGCGGTGCTCGCATGCGGGCTGACCACCTACAAGAAAGGCTGGATCGCGATCCGCAACGGCAACCTGAACATCAATGCGCTGATGAGCATCGCGGTGACTGGCGCGATGGCGATCGGCCAGTGGCCGGAAGCGTCGATGGTGATGGTGTTGTTCACGATCGCCGAACTGATCGAGGCGAAGTCGCTCGATCGCGCGCGCAATGCGATCCAGGGCCTGATGCGGCTCGCTCCCGACGCCGCGACCGTGCAGGACGCCGATGGCGCTTGGCGCACCGTCGAAGCCGCGCAGGTGGCGCTCGGCGCGGTCGTGCGCGTGAAGCCGGGCGAGCGGATCGGGCTGGACGGCGAAGTCGTCGCGGGCCGCTCGACGGTGAACCAGGCGCCGATCACCGGCGAAAGCCTGCCGGTCGAGAAGGGAGCCGGCGACGCGGTGTATGCAGGCACGATCAACGAGTCGGGATCGTTCGACTATCGCGTGACGGCGGTTGCGGCCAATTCGACGCTTGCGCGGATCATCCACGCGGTCGAGGAAGCGCAGGGCGCGAAGGCGCCGACGCAGCGTTTCGTCGACCAGTTCGCACGCGTCTATACGCCGATCGTGTTCGCGATCGCGCTGCTGGTCGCGGTGGCGCCGCCGCTCGTGCTGGGCGGCGCCTGGCACGACTGGATCTACCGCGCGCTGGTGCTGCTCGTGATCGCGTGCCCGTGCGCGCTGGTGATCTCGACGCCGGTGACGATCGTGTCGGGCCTCGCGGCTGCGGCGCGGCGCGGGATTCTCGTGAAGGGCGGCGTCTATCTGGAAGAAGGCCGCAAGCTTGCGTGGCTCGCGCTCGACAAGACCGGCACGATCACGCACGGCAAGCCGGTGCAGACCGATTTCGACCTGCATGCCGTCGACGTCGATGCTGCGCAGGTGCGTCATCTCGGCGCGAGCCTCGCGGCACGCTCCGATCACCCGGTGTCGCAGGCGATCGCCGCGGCAGCACGCGATGCGCAGACGGCAGCGTTCGCCAATGTAGAGGAATTCGAAGCGATCGTCGGGCGCGGCGTGCGCGGCACGATCGACGGCACACGCTACTGGCTCGGCAACCACCGGCTCGTCGAGGAACTCGAACGTTGCTCGCCGGTGCTGGAGGCGAAGCTCGACGTGCTCGAGCGGCAGGGCAAGAGCGTCGTGATGCTGGTCGACGACACGCGCGTGCTCGGCATTTTCGCAGTGGCCGACACGATCAAGGACACGAGCCGCGCGGCGATCGCCGACCTGCATGCGCTCGGCATCCGCACCGCGATGCTGACCGGCGACAACCCGCACACCGCGCAGGCGATCGCGCGGCAGGCCGGCATCGACGACGCGCGCGGCAACCAGTTGCCGGAGGACAAGCTCGCGGCGGTCGAGGAGCTGGCAGCCGGCGGCGCGGGCGCGGTCGGGATGGTCGGCGACGGGATCAACGATGCGCCGGCGCTCGCGCGTGCCGACATCGGTTTCGCGATGGGCGCGATGGGCACCGACACGGCGATCGAGACGGCCGACGTCGCACTGATGGACGACGACCTGCGCAAGATTCCCGCGTTCGTGCGGCTGTCGCGCGCGACGCATCGCGTGCTGGTGCAGAACATCGGTTTCGCGCTCGGCTTGAAGATCGTGTTCCTCGGCCTGACGGTCGCAGGGATCGGCACGATGTGGATGGCCGTGTTCGCCGATGCGGGCGCGAGCCTGATCGTCGTCGGCAACGGTTTGCGGCTGCTGTCGAAGGCCGGCGTGTTCGATGGCGCGCAGACGCAGCGATGAGGAGCGGGCGATGAGCTTTCTGAAACGGATCTTGGGTGGCCACGGCGGCGGGCATCGCGGCAACCACGGTGGCGGGCATCACGGCGGGCACGGTGCGGAAGGTCATGGCAGCCACGATGCGCGCGGCCGCGACCGTCACGGTTGGGGCTGGCAGTCGCAGCCCGACGCCCAGGGCGGCAACGCGCCGCTGCGCCAGCTCGCCTGCGCGGGCTGCGGCGCGCTCAACGCGGCGGACGCGCGATTCTGCGCGCAGTGCGGTACCTCACAGCGTGGCAACGCGTGTAGCCGCTGCCACGCGGCGCTGGCGGCCGATGCACGCTTTTGCCCGAGCTGCGGGACGCAAGCCGGCCGCGCCTGATCGCCAGCCCTTGGCCGGCCGCAGGACCAGGCGGACGCATCATCCTGGCCTCAACGTACGCCGACCGGACCGCGCTCCTGCACTCACCGCAGCGGCAAATAGATCTCGGTTTGCAGGTCGGCTGGCGCCGCATCCATCGGCGTGTTCAGATACAGCTCGAACGGCGGCGCATCGGCGGCTTCGCGGCCCGAGCGACGCAGCCAGTCGCCGTACAGCCACTGGTAGGCCGTTTTCAGATCCGCATACGGTCCCGTGTGCAGCAGCACCGCATGATCGCCGCCCGCGATCGTCACACGCTCGACTGGCGGCGCCGGCGCGACATCCGGCGCGCCGGCGGCCGGCACGAAACAGGCTTTCGCCCGCAATTGCGCTTCGGGCGTCGTATCCGGATCGTCATAGAAGATCCCGATCATCATCGCGCCGGGGCCGGTCAGTCCATGCTGCGCGACCCACGCGCCGACGTGCCCGAACGCGTCGACGACCTTCAGGTACGCACCCGTGTGCGCAACCGCATACCCGCGCAGTTCCGGCAGCCGCCGGATCTCCACTTCATGTTTGAACATGCCTTCTTCTCCTCGCTGTAACGGATAGATCGGCCGGTGCTGCAGAGGCGGCACACCGTAAGCATCGCGAAATTCAGGCGCGCGACTCGCGCCGCATGGCTCCGCCACGCGGGCGTGCCGGCTTTCGTGGCGACGGGCATCGGCATGCCGCGGCAGGAATCGACGTCACGGTAGCACGCGCGTGCTGAATAAATCTTGCGGAGATGCGTAAGCATGCCGAATCCGTCCCTTTTTTATTTCGTCGAAATGGGGTTCCGCCCCTGCGATCTATGACTAAAGTTAAAGACGGTGAAATCCGATGAATGCGTCATTTTTCTCGGGTAAGTTGCTGGGGCGGCACAGCACGGTTTTCGAAGTACGCAGGTAGTTCGTCGATGTTCAATCGCAACGCCACGTTTTTCGGGAGAAGAAGAAATGGATGCTTCCAGCTTCATCACGTCGCTGCAGACCACGCTAGGCGGCTACCTGCCCAAGATCGCGGGCGCGATCGGCATCCTGGTGATCGGCTGGCTGGTCGCCGTGGTAGTGCGGGCCGGCACGCTCCGGCTGCTCAACGCGCTGAAGGTCGACCAGCGCATCAACGAAAGCACCGGCCAGGGCGCCTGCGTCGAGCGGATCGTCGCCGGCGGGCTGTTCTGGCTCGTGCTGCTCGTCACCGCGGTGGGCATCTTCAACGTGCTGAATCTGTACGCGGTCTCCAATCCGTTCTCGCTGCTTGTCACGCACATCGTCAACTACCTGCCGAACCTGATCGGCGGCGCGGCGCTGACGCTGATCGCGTGGCTCATCGCGTCGCTGCTGCGCAGCCTCGCGAACCGCGCGCTGAAGGCGAGCAAGGTCGACGACAAGCTGTCCGAAAGCGCGGGCATGCAGCCGATGAGCGGCTATCTCGGCGACGTGCTGTTCTGGCTCGTGATCCTGATGTTCCTGCCGGCGATTCTCGCGTCGTTCGCGCTGTCCGGCCTGCTGTCGCCGGTGCAGGGGATGATCGACAAGCTGCTCGCGATCGTGCCGAACCTGTTTGCGGCCGCGGTGATCGGCTTCGTCGGCTGGGTCGTCGCGCGCGTGCTGCGCGGCCTCGTGACGAACCTGCTGGTTGCCGCCGGCGCGGATCGTCTCACCGCGCGGCTCGACAGTCCGACGCCGGTGCGCGTGTCGAGCCTGATCGGCACGATCGTCTACGTGTTCGTGTTCGTGCCGACGCTGATCTCCGCGCTCGATGCGCTGAAGATCGACGCGATCTCGATTCCCGCCACCAACATGCTGAACCAGTTCCTCGGCGCGGTGCCGGACATCGTCGCGGCGATCGTGATCGTGCTCGTCACGTTCTATTTCGCGCGCTTCGTCGCATCGCTCGCACAGAAGCTGCTGGAAGCCGCCGGCGCCGACGGGCTGCCGGCCGTGCTCGGCGTCGAACGCGTGTTCTCGGGGATGCTGCAGCCGTCGGTGCTGGTCGGACGGCTGATCGTGTTCTTCGCGATGCTGTTCGCCGCGGTCGAAGCCGCGAACCGGCTCGGTTTCACGCAGGTGCGCGACGTTGTCACGCTGTTCATCGAATTCGGCGGCCACGTGCTGATGGGCGGCGTGATTCTCGTGATCGGCGTGTGGCTCGCGGGCCTCGCGCGTCGCGTGATCGAGCAGGCCGACCGCGAACACAGCGTGCTGTTCGCGCGGATCGCGCAATTCGCGATCCTCGGCCTGGTGTTCGCGATGGGGCTGCGCGCGATGGGCATTGCCAACGAGATCGTGCAGCTCGCGTTCGGCCTCGTGCTCGGCGCGATCGCGGTGGCGGTCGCGCTGTCGTTCGGCCTTGGCGGCCGCGAAGCGGCCGGCAAGCTGCTCGACCGCTGGTTCAACCAGCGCGGCGGCGGCCAGTAAGCAGGCCACGGCGCCCCGGCTGCCCGAGGAGGGTAGCCGGGGCGGTCAAGCTGCGCGCGGCGGCGTTGCCGTCGGCGAAACGTCAGCGGCCATCTTTGCCGAATTTCGATAACACGTCGTTTAATGACTCTCTAGCATCGATTCTCAGTCGAGCAGGCCGGCAGGCCCGCACCTTTCAGGAGAATCCGATGAAAGCAGAGTCGAATGGCCGGCCCGTCGCCGGCGCCAAGTCGTCCGGCCAGCCCGCGCTGCAGCAGACGCTCGGGACCTGGCAGCTGTGGGGCATCGCGGTCGGCCTCGTGATTTCCGGCGAGTACTTCGGCTGGAGCTACGGCTGGGCGAGTGCGGGCACGCTGGGTTTCGTGATCACCGCGATGTTCGTCGCGGCGATGTATACGACCTTCATCTTCAGCTTCACCGAACTCACGACGTCGATCCCGCACGCGGGCGGGCCGTTCGCGTATGCGCGGCGTGCATTCGGCCCCGCGGGCGGCTATCTGGCCGGGGTGGCAACCCTCGTCGAATTCGTGTTCGCGCCGCCCGCGATCGCGCTGGCGATCGGCGCGTACCTGCACGTGCAGTTTCCGGGACTCGAACCGAAAAACGCGGCGATGGGCGCGTATCTCGTGTTCATGGCGCTGAACATCGTCGGCGTGCAGATCGCCGCGACGTTCGAGCTGATCGTCACGCTGTTCGCGATCTTCGAATTGCTGGTGTTCATGGGCGTGGTGTCGCCGGGCTTCGCGTGGAGCAATTTCCTGAAGGGCGGCTGGTCGGGCGCCGATCATTTCAGCGTCGGCGCATTCCACGGGATGTTCGCGGCGATCCCGTTCGCGATCTGGTTCTTCCTCGCGATCGAGGGCGTCGCGATGGCCGCCGAGGAGGCGAAGAACCCGAAGCGTTCGATTCCGATCGCCTACGTGGCCGGCATCCTGACGCTCGTCACGCTGGCGGTCGGCGTGATGGTGTTCGCCGGCGGCGCGGGCGACTGGACCCGGCTCGCGAACATCAACGACCCGCTGCCGCAGGCGATGAAGTACATCGTCGGCGCGAACAGCGGCTGGATGCACATGCTCGTGTGGCTCGGGCTGTTCGGACTCGTCGCGTCGTTCCACGGGATCATCCTCGGCTATTCGCGCCAGATCTTCGCGCTGGCCCGCGAAGGCTACCTGCCCGAATGGCTCGCGAAGGTGCATCCGCGCTTCAAGACGCCTTACCGCGCGATCCTCGCGGGCGGCGTGGTCGGCATCGCGGCGATCTACAGCGACGAGCTGATCCAGTTCGGCGGCCAGACGCTCACCGCGAACATCGTGACGATGTCGGTGTTCGGCGCGATCGTGATGTATATCGTAAGCATGGCGTCGCTGTTCAAGCTGCGCCGTTCGCAGCCGAACATGGCGCGGCCGTTCCGCGCGCCGCTGTACCCGTTCTTCCCGGCGTTCGCGATCGTTGCGGCCCTGATATGCCTCGGCACGATGGTGTACTTCAATGGGCTGGTGGCGATGGTGTTCGTGGCGTTCCTTGCGCTCGGCTATGCGTACTTCCTCGCGACGCGTTCGCAGCGCGCGAGCGCGCCGGGCGACGCGGTGCTCGAGGAATGAGCATGGCGAACGCGAACAGCCGTTCCTGACGGCATCCGGCGTGCCCTGCCGAGCAGGGTGCGCCGTCGGCATTTGGCAAGGAGATTCGAACGATGTCCTATACGGAGACGATCGGCCCGCGCACGTACCGCTTCGCGGACCTGAAGACGCTGCTCGCGAAGGCGAGCCCGCTGCGCTCGGGCGACCAGCTCGCCGGTGTCGCGGCGGCGAGCGAGGAGGAGCGCGTCGCCGCGAAGATCGCGCTCGCGGGCGTGCCGCTGAAAGCGTTCCTGAACGAAGCGGTGATTCCGTACGAACACGACGAAGTCACGCGCCTGATCCTCGACGATCACGATGCGGCCTCGTTCGCCGAAATCTCGCATCTGACGGTCGGCGATTTCCGCAACTGGCTGCTGTCGCCGGTCGCCGACGGCGCCGCGCTCGAACGGATCGCGCCGGGCCTCACGCCCGAGATGGTCGCGGCCGTGTCGAAGCTGATGCGCAACCAGGACCTGATCGCCGGCGCGCGCAAGCGCCGCGTGGTCACGCGTTTTCGCAACACGGTCGGGCTCGCGGGCCGGATGTCGGTGCGGCTGCAGCCGAACCACCCGACCGACGACGTGAAGGGCATCGCCGCGTCGATGCTCGACGGGCTGATGTACGGCTGCGGCGACGCGATGATCGGCATCAACCCGGCGACCGACAGCCTCGCGGCGATCGTGAAGCTGCTCGCGATGATCGACGCGTTTCGCGAGCGCTACGGCGTGCCGACGCAGTCGTGCGTGCTGACGCATGTGACGAACACGATCGCGGCGATCGAGAAGGGTGCGCCGGTCGATCTCGTCTTTCAGTCGATCGCGGGCACCGAAAAGGCGAATGCGAGTTTCGGGATCTCGCTCGCGCTGCTCGGCGAGGCGCACGAGGCCGCGTTGTCGCTCAAGCGCGGCACCGTCGGCAACAACCTGATGTACTTCGAGACCGGGCAGGGCAGTGCGTTGTCGGCGAATGCTCACTTCGGCGTCGACCAGCAGACCTGCGAAGTGCGCGCGTACGCGGTCGCGCGCAAGTTCGACCCGTTCCTCGTGAACACGGTGGTCGGTTTCATCGGGCCCGAATACCTGTACGACGGCAAGCAGATCATCCGCGCGGGGCTCGAGGACCACTTCTGCGGGAAACTGCTCGGTGTGCCGATGGGCTGCGACATCTGCTACACCAACCACGCGGAAGCCGACCAGGACGACATGGACACGCTGCTGACACTGCTCGGCGCGGCCGGCATCAACTTCATCATGGGGATTCCGGGCGCGGACGACGTGATGCTGAACTACCAGAGCACGTCGTTTCACGATCAGTTGTACGTGCGCGAGGTGCTCGGCCTGCGCCGCGCGCCCGAGTTCGAGGAGTGGCTGGAGACGATGGAAATCGCCGACGCGCACGGTGCGCTGCGCGCCGCGAACTCGCGCGTTCCGCTGCTCGCGGGTGCGAACGACTGGATGGGGATTTCCGCATGAGCGACGCCGTCGAAAAGAACCCGTGGGCGCAGCTGAAGTCGTTCACCAACGCGCGCATCGCGCTCGGCCGCGCGGGCAACAGTCTGCCGACCGCGCCGCTGCTTGCGTTCAACCTGTCGCACGCGCAGGCGCGCGACGCGGTGCACCAGCCGCTCGACGCGGACGCGCTGCGGCGCGAGATCGATGCGGCCGGCTTCGCGACGCTCGGCGTGCAGAGCGCCGCGCCCGACCGTCAGCATTACCTGCGCCGGCCCGACCTCGGCCGCAAGCTGTCCGACGACGGGCGTGCGCTGCTGGCCGGTTATGGCGCGGCGCTCGACGACGCGCCGGACGTGGTGTTCGTGGTCGGCGACGGGCTGTCGGCGTTCGCGGCCGCGAAGCAGGCGCTGCCGCTGCTGGAGGCCATGCGTCCGCGGCTCGACGCGGACGGCTGGCGGATCGGGCCGGTGGTGGTCGCGACGCAGGCGCGCGTCGCGCTCGGCGACGAGATCGGCGAGCTGCTGCGTGCGCAGGTCGTCGCGATGCTGATCGGCGAACGGCCGGGGCTCAGCTCGCCGGACAGCCTCGGCGTGTACCTCACCTGGGCGCCGAAGGTCGGTTGTCACGACGCACTGCGCAACTGCATCTCGAACGTGCGGCCCGAAGGGCTGCCGCACGCGGCCGCCGCGCACAAGCTGCATTACCTGATGACGCACGCGCGCCGCCTCGGGCTGACGGGCGTCGGGCTGAAGGACGACAGCGATGCACTGGCGCCGCCGGCTCATGCGGAGCGGATCGGGGCTGCTTGAATAGCCACTCGCATCGAAAGTCCATAAACACCCGCAGCTTCGGCGACAACTGCCGGCTTGGCGCAACACGTTGATTGCTTGCCGCACGCGGGACGGCGCGAGCGTTGCAAGCGCCGCGCATCTTGGCATTGCTGCGCTCTGTCTCGATCGGTCCGTCGAACAGGTTTCGCGCACCTGGCAAACCACTACCTCGATCGTTTGCACGGCTTCCGGGCTCATCGGCCCTGAAAGCGCGCGACTACTGGCGCATTTGACGCCGGTCAGCACGCTTGAAAATTCGCATTGCGAATTTCGAATTCGTCTGATTGATTCATCTTTCTCATTCGCGCAAATTTCGTGTGGCGCAATCATCACCGATTTGTCGAGAAAGGAGACCCGATGAGTGACGAGTCGAATGCACCGCCCCATCTTTCCTTCACCGGCAACTCATTTGCTGCACGCGTGACCAAGGCCAGCAGCACCATTCGGGTGATGCCAAGGCGAAAGCGATTGTTGGATTGACGCACGATTAAATCGGATCGGTTGATTCGGTTGGCCTCATTTCATTTGTTGCGGATTTTCCGCAATGTTTGTCCATGGATAGCGGCCGCGTTTCGATGTGATATGGCCGGCGCCCGATATAACGAGGGTAAGAATGGCGGAATTCGATCGCGTGACAAGTTATTTGACGGGGCGGCAATCGGCGTATCTGAAGCTGATGCGGCGCAAGTCGAAGCGCGATCCGGAGACGGGCGAACCGCCTCCCATGCCCACGGTGTCGGTCGTATCGTGGGTCGTGCGCGAGGCGATCTGCGAGCCGTACAGCGTCAAGGCGGTAGTTGCCGCACCAATTGCGATTCCGAGAAAGACGGTGCTCGGGCAACTCGCGAAGTTTTCGGTTCAACCCGAGGACGGACGCGCCAAGCGCGAATTTGCCGGCTTCGTGACGCAGTTCGACTCCGTATCGGAATCCCGTGACGGTTACACCTACCGTATTGTGATGCGCCAGCATCTGGCCGTCATGGACGGCCCGAGCAATTGCGCCACGTACCAGGGAATGGCCTCGTGGGAAATCATCAAGGAGATTTTGGCGCGTTACGACCTCCGCTTCTGGATACAGGTCGAATTCAATCTGCGCCGCGAGCATCCCAGGCACCCATTCCGCTTCCAGTACAACATGGGCGACTGGGACTACATCAAGCTCGAGATGGAGCAAGCGGGCCTGTACTGCTACACAAAGACCGGCGAGCACGGCGACGTGCTGGTGATCGCGGACGACGTTGACGGCTATATGCGCCCCGCAGTACCCGTACTGGATCGTCCCACTGCCGGGTTGGCGACCTTCGAGGAATCGATTTTTTCCTTCAAGGTCCGCTCGCGCGTCGTGCCGGAATCCTACCTGGTTGCTGACTACAACCCAGAGCAGGCGTGGGAGCGCTTCCGTGCCGAGGACCGCGCCGTATCGGACGACGAGACCATGATCGGCAAGCCCTATGTCTGGGGCACGCATCACGACGACGCCGAAGGGGCCAAACGCGAGGCGCAGTTGCGCCATGAAGCGGCATGCGCCAGCCAGATTCGTTACTCGGTGGAGTCGACCGTGCTGGCCATCCGGCCTGGGAGCATCGTGCAGTCTGATCGGGCGCTCGAGGATGCCGGCGCGGCAATGTTCGTGACAACGGTCGTGCATCGCGGCGCGCGGAACGCGAGCTACGTGAACAGCTTCACGGCGATTCCGGCCGATCGCCCGTACCGGCGGGAAATTGACGAGCGTCGGTGGCCGAAAATTCCGGGCACGCTAGGCGCGACTATTACGTCGCCTGACAAGTACAAATTCGCCTACCTGACCGACAAAGGCGAGTACGTTGCGCGGTTTCACTGCGACTTCGGCAACTGGCCCAAGGGTGGGGAAAGCGTTCCGTTGCGGCTCGCCAAGCCGTTCGCAGGCAGGAACCATACGGGCATGCACATGCCCGCGTTGGACGGCGACGAAGCACTGATCGGCTTTCGCGAAGGCAATCCGAACAAGCCCTTTATTGCGGCCTTTATCCACAATAGCGAGCGCCCCGACCTGATTAATTCGTCACGACGGCGCATGTCGCGTAACGAGATCCGAACGCAATCCGGCAACAAGTTCTGGATGGACGATTGGGACAATCAGGAAGGCATCGAACTCGGTACGGAGCACTCCGGCCGCTCGCAACTCCATCTCGGCCATATGGTGGACCGCGCACTGAACCAGCGAGGCGCGGGTGCCGAACTGCGGACTTCAGGGCATGCGGTCGCGCGAGGCGGCGCAGGTGTGATGGTGACGGCCTACGACCGGCCGGGCGGCGCGGGCAAGCAGCTTGATATGGCCGAGACGATCGCGCAACTCAAGGAAATGTTGGCGCTGGCCGAATCGCTGGCGAAGTCGGTCGAGGCGTCGAAGGCATCGCCTGCGGATACCCAGGCGCAAAAGGCGATCAGCGACGGGCTGGACGAATTGAAAAGGCCGGGCGCGGTCGTGACTGCACCGGGACCGGTTGGCGTGGTCTCGGGCGACGGTGTGCAACTCGCCGCCGATGGTTCGATCATCGGGACCGCGAAGAAAGGAATCCACTTTAGCGCGCTCAAGAGGATCACCGCCGCTGCGGGCGGTCAGTTGTCACTGTTCGCGCGGAAGGGCATGAGCCTGATCGCGTCGGCCGGCGAGGTCGTTGTGCAGGCCCAGCGAGGCCGCATGCAGCTTGCGGCGCAGGAAGACATGACGGTCGAAACGGTCAATGGCGTTTTGCACGTGAAGTCGCCGAAGGAAATCCTGCTCAACGTCGGCGGCTCGTATATCCGCCTGAATCCGGAAGGGATCGAGATGGGCTCGCGCGGTCGTGTGCACTTCAGGACAAGTGGCTTGAAGAAGACCGGGTCAGCGCAACTGGATCTGAGCGGCGCGGCGTTCGCGCCGGCTTTCGTGCCGTTCAAGACGGAGTGTGAGGTCTGGCGTACCAATCCGAATTTTGTACAGCCGCCAGCCTCGGCACCTGAGCCGAACGGGTCGCAATGGGAGTCACAGGGTAATACTGGGGCCGTGCCGCCCGTTCCTGCGTCAGATACCGGCGCAACAGTACCGCCATCATTCCTGGGGGACATCTTCGGTGGGAAATCAAGTGCGAAAGCAGGAGTGTCGAGCAATCGCGGCCTGACAGTTAACGATCCGGACAATGAGCAACAAAAGTGCATCAGGCCTGATCCGATTCAGCTATTAAGTCCCGCTCCATGTAATTGGCAACTGGCTGATTTTAGTGAGTCAGTCAGCATGATGCGGGAGACGCCGACGTATCAGAAATACGGTTGGACGAGAACTGAGCGACTTAATAATGGTGACGATCCGGTTATGTGTGCCGGAACAGCGATCACCACATGCCAGTTCGCCTACGATTCGAGTAATAAAACGCTGACGGCGAAGGTCGTTACCGCATTGGTGCCGCGGCTGCTGGTGAAAATGAATCGGGCAACAGGGGAGCCGTTGCGCGACGAAAATAACCGGTACATTGTAGTGCAATATGAAACGTTCAGGAATGGAGCCAATTCCGGAAAATCGTTTGCCGAGCATGGCTTGATGCAGGTCGAACGTGACCCGAAGGAAGTTGACGCTTCAACCTACAAGAACCAGATTGAAAAGACATTGAATCAGGGTAATTACAAGCTGATTCTTGATGGCTGTCAGAAGGGAGGCGCCTGCGGTTGTCGAATCGCCGTCAAATTCTGTGCTGATGTGCGTGTGGTAAGGGCGGCTGACGCGCCAGCGCTCAACCCGAACATCACCATTAGCCTGTATCCGACGACTGAACGGGCAGATGCTATGAATTGGCCAGAAAAAGAGTATCAGAAGCAGGTGGCAACAGGGCGATATACGGAAAGGGTTGCGCAAACAAAAGCGCATGAAATCGGGCATCTCTTTAATTTTCCTGACGAATACTGGCAGCAAGGGGGATTTGTGCACTCGATTTATGTCTGGGATGGCGTGAATATTGATTTTGCGCTTGCTGATGCAAATAAAGATAAGAATACGTTCTGGATTATTGAAACTGAAACCAATCTGATGGGCGGTGGATGTCTTCAGCCGACGGCGACGATCTCCCCGTATTACCTCGAATACATCCGGAGGTGGTTCTCCGCTCATACCAACAAGTTGTGGAGGGTCGGCTATGACGCGTCAGTCAAGAAAGCATGAACAGATAACGAAAGGTGAGTCCCCAATATGGGGACTACTCTTGTCGGGCAGGAGTGGTTTGCAGTTTTCTGACGTAGCTCGAAAGCTGGCTCTGTTGATAATTCTTGTATGGATGGGGGGTGGATTCGTTATGGCGAATGATTTCAGCAACGGTTCCATGAAGCCTGGTGCGTTTTCCCTTTCGTGGTCTGGTGGCCTTGAGTATGGCTCGAGAGAAATGACTTTTGATGGCGAAGGAAGGTTTTATTTTGCCAAAGGGGATACTATCAACGATAAATCGCAAACGGGCGTGGGTGTTTTTGTTCTCAGTCTACAGCATAAAGATGCGCAGCAACTGAAAGACGTAGCTCACACTTTGTGTGACAAGGATATTCAGTCAGGCGGACCAGAAACTCATGATCCTGCCGCAACATTTAGCGTTATCTGCCAAGACGAAGGCAAAACCGTACGGAGATCCGGTTCATTGCGTCTGATTCCAGAGCGCTTCAGGCGTCAGGTTTTTGACACGCCTCTCAGGCTATCCGAGCAGGCACGCTCGGATGGTCGAAAGATCATCAAGTTGGATTTCGAGACCGTGAGTATCGAGCATAAAGGCGATCATTACATCGTGTCGATTGAATTTATCAATTCCGGCAATCGATGGATTAAATTTAAAACACCAGATCTATTGCCAGGCAATACTCGGGGTGGAGGGATTGCCGTTGCGCCGATTAGTGAGATTGGGAAGATGCAGCTTCGCGATGATTGGGGATTTAATTTGGCAGGTAAAACACTGATAAATAAAAATGAATTTCCGGATGGGATTGTCGTGCTCAATCCTGGTGAAGGTAGGATTTTGAAGATCGAGGCTGTTCCGGATAATAAAATTTTAAAAGGTGTGTACGAACTTTCCGGTGTGGCTTTTATGGAAATAGAATACGAGGGCTATGGCTGGGGGCTGTCAACGCACGTCGATTTCAGTCCGATTAAAAGCCAAATAACTTTCGACCAGGACTATCCTTCAACGCCACAGGAGCGTGAGCAGTGGGAGACCACGCATCGCGCAAACATGTCATATCACGCGGTGAAGCCCGGTGAGACGTTCGCGGAGGACGGCCTGTATCGCGCAGTGCGTCTGAATGCCGGCGGCAGCTACCGCAGCTTGCAAGTGATGCCATTCAAGGCCGGCGACGTCGCCACGACCGACAGCGTGAAGATGCCGCTGGAGTCCGGAGACGGTGTCCATCTCAATGGGCCGGTACAGTGGATATGGGAAGGCAGTGCCCCGACCCCCACGAAGCCATTCTCGTCGGCCTACGTCGAAGGCACGGAGCAGTTCAGCTCGCCCGGCGCGACGTGTCCGCGTGGCGGCCGTTGGGTGGCGCGCGTTCGCGCGAATGCGGGCTACCCGACGCCGGAATACCGCTATGACCTGTCCCGCATCGTCACGATGCGGCGCGGTCAGCCGATGCCGTCGATTCCGAGCGACGCCGGCAACGCCGGCAACGCCGAATGGGAATGGGTGGGAGTCTGAAATGTGCGAACGTGCCCTGATCTATCAGCATAACCGGACGACGGCGAACGGCGTCGTGCTTGACGGCCTCGATGACGTCGAACTCGACGATCGCAAGTTGAGCCACGTGGGCGCGCGGGTCCAATGTGCTGCGTGCAACACCATTGGCCGGATCGAGCCGGTCGGTGAGCGCTTGGACCATGAACTGAGCGACAAACAGCCCGCGCTCGAAGACGACTTTTGCCGGTGCGCGTGTAATCCCTCGCCGCGGCTGATTGCATCGCAGCGCCACTCGATGATCGAAGCGTGACGCGATATTCACGAAGACGCGATGAAATATCGCTGGGATCAACGCGTGCCGCCCGAGTGGCAGCACCCCAAACCGCCGCCTGTATGGGTCTACCTCGTCTTGTTCCTCGTGATCTTGTGCGGTGGCTGGCGCAGCGGCTCTATGCCGACGACGTGTGGCGCCAATACGGGTAAGCAGCGATGAAGGCATTTCGGCAATTCAGCATTCCCCGGTTCGTGGCGTTGTGGTGGCTCTCGCTGCTGGCGTGTGCCGTCTGGATGACTGCGAGTTACTGGTATGCGTCGGAAGTACTGGGTACGGCAACTCCCTTGCAATATGCGTTGATCTTTCTGGGCTTCACGGTGGGGCTGATCGCAGACGAACTGTGCGATCGCTGGCGATGGCATCTCGCATGCATCCTTCATATAGAGGATGTCGTCGACGGCGTGTGTCCTGACCGGGAACACGAGATTGCGCAGGCGGCGGTGTGGCGCTGGTATGAGCATCGAGGCAAGCCGTGGTGGATCAGTTCACATCGGGAACGGCCGCATGTGCGCACGGCGGATGCGTGGCAGCGTTTTGAGGCGTATGACCGTGCGATGAAGCGGCAGATACGCGCGGCCCGAAACCACGAGGTATGACGTCGCATCGGCGTTCCTGATTCACAGGCGCCGGACTGAACGCTACCTGAACAGCCGCTCGCACAGGAAATCGACGAACACGCGCAGCTTCGGCGACAACTGCCGGCTCGACGGCCACACGATCGAGAACTGCCCCGGCGCGATCCGGTAGTCGTCGAGCACGGTGACGAGCGCGCCCTGTTCAAGCGCGTCGCGCGCGAGGAAGTCGGGCATGTAGCCGATACCGAGCCCGGCGAGCACGGCGCCGCGCAGCGCTTCCATGTTGTTGCAGGTCATCGCGGTGCGCAGTTTCAGCGGCGTGCCGTCGTCGGCCGCGAGCGCCCAGTCCTGCAGCTTGCCGGTGGTCGGGAAGCAGTAGCGCACGCAATCGTGCGCTTCGAGATCGCGCGGTGCGTGCGGCGTGCCGGCCTGCGCGAGATACGCGGGCGTCGCGCACAGCACGAACGCGAACGGGCCGAGCCGCCGCGACATCAGGCTCGAATCCGACAGCGGACCGCTGCGGATCACCGCGTCGAAGCCGCCCTCGACGACATCCACCATCCGGTCGTTGAAATCCAGGTCGAGCTCGACGTCCGGATAGTGCTGCTTGAATTCGGGCAGCACCGGCAGCAGGAACCGGTAGCCGATTACCGGCAGGCTCACGCGCAGCTTGCCGCGCGGGCGCTGCGCGGACGCCGTCACGGTGGCTTCGGCATCGCGGAAATCCTCGAGGATGCGCTGGCAGCGCTCGTAGAAATGGCGCCCTTCGTCAGTCAGCGTGACGCGCCGCGTCGTGCGGTTGAACAGGCGCACGCCGAGCGACTGCTCCAGCCGTGCGATCGTCTTGCCGACCGCCGATGCCGAGATGCCGAGCGCGCGGCCGGCCGCGACGAAGCTGAGCGCTTCTGCGGTGCGCACGAAGGCGGCGATGCCGTTCAGGTTTTCCATCGACGTAAGCGAGCTGGTTCGGTGCAGGATGATTGCAGAATTTTAGTCCGTTATATCCGGAGCTTCGCGTGGTTTTTCGTGGATTGAATCGGATTTATCTTCTGTCGCTCTGGCGGCGCGTCTGCGCGGCTTTTCGAGGAGCGATGATGTATCAGCCTTTTTCAGCCGCTTCGACGCAGTCGGCACGCCGGCGTGCGTGGGTGCTGGCCGCCGTCTGCATGGCCGCCGTTGCGCTGCCGCTGTCGTTTTCGGGCGGGGCGGTCGCGACACCCGCGATCGGCCGTGACCTGCATGGCGGGCCGGTCGCGATGAACTGGATCACCAACGCATTCATGCTCGCGTTCGGCAGCTTCCTGATGGCGACGGGCGCGCTCGCCGACCAGTTCGGACGCAAGCGCGTGTTCGCGATCGGCGTCGGCGGTTTCACGCTGATGTCGGTTGCGCTTGCGTTCGCGCCGTCGATGCTCGCGGTCGATTTGCTGCGGGCCGCGCAAGGGCTCGCGGCGGCCGCGGCGCTCGCGGGCGGCACGGCGGCGCTTGCGCAGGAGTTCGACGGCGCGGCGCGCACGCGCGCATTCAGCCTGCTCGGCACGACGTTCGGGATCGGACTCGCTTTCGGGCCCGTGCTCGCCGGCTGCCTGATCGCACACTACGGCTGGCGCGCGATCTTCGTCACGGGCGCCGTAGCGGGCGCGCTGTCGCTCGGCGTCGGGCTGCCGCGCATGCACGAGTCGCGCGATCCGCATGCGACGGGGCTCGACTGGCCCGGCACGGCCGCGTTCACCGCGGCGCTGACGTCGTTCACGTTCGGCGTGATCGAGGCGCCCGCGCGCGGCTGGGCGGATCCGCTCGTCGTCGCGCTGCTGGCGGGCGCGGCGCTCGGCGCGGCGGCGTTCGTCGCGATCGAGACGCGCGTGGCGCGGCCGATGCTCGACCTGTCGCTGTTTCGCATTGCCCGCTTCGTCGGCGTGCAGGTGCTGCCGGTGTCGACCTGCTGCTGCTACATCGTGCTGCTGGTCGTGCTGCCGCTGCGCTTCATCGGCATCGACGGCTTCAGCGAAATTGACGCGGGCTGGCTGATGCTCGCGATTTCCGCGCCGATGCTGGTCGTCCCGCTCGTCGCGGCGACGCTCACGCGCTGGCTGTCGCCCGGCGTGATTTCCGGGATCGGGCTGCTGATCGCGGCCATGGGGCTCGTATGGCTGGGCATCGCGCTGCGCGGCGGCGCGGGGCCGGCCGCGATCGCGCCGATGCTCGCGATCGGCGTCGGGGCCGGCATGCCGTGGGGGCTGATGGACGGGTTGTCGGTCAGCGTCGTGCCGAAGGAGCGCGCGGGGATGGCGACGGGGATCTTCAGCACGACGCGCGTGGCTGGCGAAGGGATCGCGCTCGCGATCGTCGGGGCGGTGCTGGCGGCGCTCGCGCATGCCGGCTTGTCGCTGGCGACGACCGGCACGTCAGACGCGTCCGACGCGACGCTGCGCGCGGCCGCGCGGCTCGCGACCGGCGATCTCGCCGGTGCGGCGGCCGTGTTGCCGGGTATCGGTCGTGCGGCGCTGCTCGCGAGCTATACGCATGCGTTCGATCGGCTGCTGATCGGGCTGGCGGTCGTGACGGTGCTGTGTGCGGGCGTGGTGTTCGCGTTTCTTGGCGCGCGGCCGGCGGTGGGTGACGCCGACGCGCGGGAGGATGGAGAGGCCCATCCGCATGTCGACGCGCCAGCGTGCCGCCGGACCGAACCGGATTGCGCGGAGGCGAGCGGGCGGTGAGTGGTGTGTCGTAGAGGGTTGGCATGACGGTGACGGCGTGCGGGGCGTTCGTGCATTTCGTCTTCACCGTAACCGCGCATCGACGATCCGCTCCCTGTGCGAATCATCCTCGAGCCATCGAGCGTTGCGTTGCGTTGCGTCGTCGTACCGATGATTGATCCGACGCATCGCGTCGGTACGCGCAGCGGTAACGCAGTGTCGTCGGCCTTGTTTCGACAGCGGCAAAGAGCGAGAACGCCGCGCGTCACGCCAGCACGAGCGGCGGCAGGGCTTCATCAGCCCGCATGTGCGCACGCTCGACGTCAACGACCACATGGCGCAGCGCATCGGGCCACAGATGCGCACGGCTTCCCGCATCCTCGTCGATCGTCGCGCGTCCCTGCACGAGCCATGTCGTCCGCCCGACGAAATCCACGAACAGCAGCGCGATTGCCGGATTCACGAGCAGGTTGCCGATCGTGTTGAACAGTTTGTTGCCCGCGAAATCGGGCAGCACCAGCGTGCGGCGATCGGGCAGGTCGACGAGCGGGCAGAACGAACCGTCCGCGCGCGGCTGCCGGCCGCGGTACGAACAGTCGCTGTCGCCCGCCGTATTGGCGGTCGCGACGATCAGGAATGCCTGCTCGCGAATGAACGCGATGGCGTCGTCGCTCAGGGGGGCGGGGTCGCTCATGGTGTCGGTCGGTGGGTGGCCGATGTTGCGAATACGGCGTCAGCACGCAAGCGACATGCCATGCATCGGGCGTCACACACGGTGCGCCGCCGTGCATCGGCACTGTGGAAAATCCGAACACCTGCCGCGGCGATGTGCCGGCGCGGTGTTCAGAATCGGTACACCCGTTCATCGCGCGCGTGCCCCGCCAGCCGCGAGCGGCCGGGCGCACCGTTCCTGTTCCCTCTCGGCTCCGTTTGGCACGCATGTTGCGTAACCGGTGCAGCGCGATCCAACCGGCGCTGTATTCACACAAGCCAAGCACGATGAACAGGAGACATGTATGAACCCGTTTGACCTGAAACAACTGGGCCTCGACGTCGAATATCCGTATCGTCAGCAGTACGACAACTACATCGGCGGCAAGTGGGTTCCGCCGGTGAAGGGCGAGTATTTCGAGAACGTGTCGCCGATCAACGGCAAGCCGTTCTGCCGCGTGCCGCGCTCGAGCGCCGACGACATCGAGATCGCACTCGACGCCGCGCACGCCGCACGCCGCAAGTGGGGCAAGACGTCGGTGGCCGAGCGCGCGAACCTGCTGCTCGCCGCCGCCGACCGGATGGAGAAGAACCTGAAGCTGCTCGCGGTGGCCGAGACGATCGACAACGGCAAGCCGCTGCGCGAGACGATGGCAGCCGACCTGCCGCTCGCGATCGACCACTTCCGCTATTTCGCGGGCTGCATCCGCGCGCAGGAAGGCGGCATTTCGGAGATCGACGACAACACCGTCGCGTATCACTTCCATGAGCCGCTGGGCGTCGTCGGCCAGATCATCCCGTGGAATTTCCCGCTGTTGATGGCCGCATGGAAGCTCGCGCCGGCGCTCGCGGCCGGTTGCTGCGTGGTGATGAAGCCGGCCGAGCAGACGCCTGCGTCGGTGATGGTGCTGATGGAGCTGATCGGCGACCTGTTCCCTGCCGGCACGATCAACATCGTGAGCGGCTTCGGCAAGGAAGCGGGCGAAGCGCTCGCGACCAGCAAGCGGATCGCGAAGATCGCGTTCACCGGCTCGACGCCGGTCGGCAAACACATCCTGCGCGCGGCGGCCGAGAGCCTGATTCCGTCGACGGTCGAACTGGGCGGCAAGAGCCCGAACATCTTCTTCGCGGACGTGCTCGACCAGGACGACGCGTTCCTCGACAAGGCGCTCGAAGGCCTCGCGATGTTCGCGCTGAATCAGGGCGAAGTGTGTACGTGCCCGTCGCGGATCCTGATCCAGGAATCGATCTACGAGCGCTTCATCGAGAAGGCCGTCGCGCGCGTCGAGCGCATCAAGGCCGGCCACCCGCTCGACCTGCAGACGATGATTGGCGCGCAGGCATCGCAGCAGCAGCTCGACAAGATCCTGTCGTACATCGACATCGGCCGCGACGAAGGCGCGCAATGCCTGACGGGCGGCGAGCGCACGGCGCCGGCAGCCGAGCTCGGCACGGGCTACTACGTGAAGCCGACGATGCTGCTCGGCAACAACAAGATGCGCGTGTTCCAGGAAGAGATCTTCGGGCCGGTCGCGTCGGTGATGACGTTCAAGGACGAGCAGGAAGCGATCGAACTCGCGAACGACACGTTCTACGGGCTCGGCGCGGGCGTCTGGACGCGCAACGGCACGCGTGCGTACCGAATGGGCCGCGAGGTCGAGGCCGGCCGCGTGTGGACCAACTGCTACCACCTGTACCCGGCGCATGCGGCGTTCGGCGGCTACAAGCAGTCGGGCATCGGCCGCGAGACGCACAAGATGGCGCTGTCGAACTATCAGCAGACGAAGTGCCTGCTGGTCAGCTACCAGGCCGAGGCGCTCGGGTTCTTCTGATCGCCGAAGCAGGCGGCGAAGTGCCGGAGCCGGCCAGCAGCGCAACGCTGGCCGGTGCGGTTGACGGTTGCGGCCGGCGGCGGATTTCGCGGAAGGTTCGACGGCCGGACGATGCCTGTCCGGCCGTCAGGCGGCACCCGCGCCGACGCAATGCGCCGGTGAGCGTTCGTCCGGCACTTCGCCGTTTTCGCCTTTCGACATTCGACATTCGACATTCGACATTCGACATTCGATACGCGGCATCGGCTGCGCGTTGCCGGCGGTCGGTGTCGGTAACGGCATCGGTCGTCGCATCGCGCACCGATGGGCCTGATGGAAACCCGCATGGCAGAACCACCCCGATCCTATCCGCGCCACCCGGTGTTCCACGCCGGTGAGCTCGACGCGCATCGCCGGTTCGGCGTCGCCGACGAAGCCGAGCGGATGAGCGACGTCGTGACGACGCGGCTGAGCATCGGCGTGCGACAGTTCGTCGAGTCGCAGCCGTTCATGTTCGTCGGCGCGACGAGCGGCGGGCCGGCGCTCGTGACCTGCGACATCGTGCAGAGCAGGCGCGACGCGAACGGCGATCTGTGGCCGGTCGTGCGCGTGATCGACACGAAGACGCTGCGCTTCGCGCTGCCGATGCGCGGCGCAGGCGAGCGGATCGATGCGCGTGCTTGTGACGGCGGCGTCGGGTTGCTGTTCATCGATTTCGTGCGCGGCATCCGCTACCGGATCAATGGCCGCGCGACGTTGCGTACCGATCTGCCGGAAGCGGACGCGGCGCCCTGGCCGGCCGGCAGCCCGATCGTCGAACTGGCGGTCGGGCAGGCATACGGCAACTGCGGCACGCGGGTCGTGCGGTTGCGGCCCGGCGCGTAGCCCGTGGCCCGCGCGGCCTCTCGCAGCCGCCAGCCGCCGGTCGTGCATATGTCGCACCCGCATGGTGCGCGGCACGCCGTCTCCGGGTGCGCCCGCATGGCGCGCGTCGCCCGGGCAGCGTGGAATGACGGGCTTGTCGCCGGACCGAGCGGTTCGGCACGGGATTTGCGTGATGGACGCGGTTCCGGGCAGGTGAGGAGAACACGATGGATCAACGAGTGGCGTGCATCGGCGAGCCGACGGCCGAGGATACGCGGTGCAGCGCGCAGGGCGACGACGCGCTGGCCGGCCAGGCCGTCGTCAGCGTCGCGCATGACGCCGACGAGCAGGCGCGCAACCTGATCGGCTGGCGACAGACCTACGACCAGCTCGCGGCCGGCCGCTTCGTCGGCACGCTGACCGAGTTGCCGCTCGACACGATGAAGCTGTTTCGCGAATCGACCAGCCACCTGCTGCGCCAGGCGTGCGAGGTGCGCGGTGACGCTTACTGGTTCGGCGTCCCGCTGGTGAGCGACGGCACGGCGCGCGTCGATGCGTGCCGCATCGGGCCCGGTGCGCTCGCGTTCCGGCCCGGCAACGTCGAATTCGAATTGCTGACGCCTGCGCAGTTCTCGATCTACGGCGTCGTCGTGCGCGGCGACGTGCTGCGCCGTTATGCGGAGGAGGTCGAACACCGCGCGCTCGACGAGCGGCTGTTCACGCAGCACGTGATCCAGGTCGGCGACACGCGGCTCGCGCGTCTGTGTGCGTTGCTCGGCCGCCGGCTCGACGGTGCGGCGGCCGTGGGCGGCCCGCTGCCGGACGCGCAGCGCGACGACCTGCAGGCCGAGGTGCTGGCGGCATTGTTCGATGCGTGCGCGCAACCGGCGGACGACGGGGCCGGGGGCGCACCGTCGACGCGGCGCTGGATCGTCGAGCAGGCACGCGAATACGTGCTCGCCCATCGCACGCGGCCGGTCGGCGTGCCCGAGCTATGCGAGCAGTTTCACGTGAGCCGGCGCACGCTGCAGTACTGTTTCCAGGACGTGCTCGGCATGGCGCCCGCGACCTATCTGCGCACGCTGCGGCTGAACGGCGCGCGGCGCGACCTGTGCGGGCGGGTGGCGGGTTCGGTGCAGGATGTCGCGGAAGCGTGGGGTTTCTGGCATCTGAGCCAGTTCGCGACCGACTACCGGCGGTTGTTCGGCAAGCGACCGTCGGAAACGCTGCGCGAGCGCGCGACGATGGTGGCTGCCGGGTGAGCCACGCGGCGGCGCGTGGATGCCGCCGCTACCGCGTTCCGTTTCCCTGTCAGGCGCTGGCCCCCGCTTCGCGTGGCGCCGGCCACGGCAGCGCGTCCCAGTCGATCGCCCGGTAAGCGGCTTCGACCGCGGCGAGATCGTCCGGCCGCTCGCTGCGATGCAGTCCGTGCAATGCGTCCGGCAGGTCGAGCGTTACCGGCACGCAGTGCGGATAGTCGCGCACGCGCAGCGCCGGCGCGATCGTCGTGAAACAGCCGAGCGTCGGCACGTCGAAGCCGTCGGCGAGATGCAGTGCGGCCGTATCGGGCGCAAACAGCAGGCTCGCCCCCTTGACCCATGCAATGAAGCACGCGGTGTCGGCCGCATCGCGGCTCACGTCGACGTACGCAGGGTGCGCGATGGGGCCGAATCCGACCACCGGCAGCCCGTAGCGCCGTACCAGCCGTTCGACGAACGCCGCGCGCAGCGCGGGCGGCACGCTGCGCACCGCGGTGCTCGCGTTCGGGCAGAACAGCACGTACGGTCGCCGCCATTCGATCGGTAGCGCGGGCAGGCGTAACTGCGCGAGCCAGCGATTGCGCTTAGCGGCGGCCGGCACGGCGGCAGGATCCGCACCCAGCGCGTCGAGAAAGAAGTCGACCATCGGCAGCCGCGCGAATGAGGGCCAGTACAGGTGATTGCCGAGATCGATGCACGGCGCGTGTGCGGGCAGCGTTTCGACGGCGCATGGCAGCTGGCGCGACGGCCCGACGACGTCAGCGGCGAGCGCATACAGCGCGTCGACGTAGCGCGGCGCGCGGGCCGGCCGGTACAGCGTGAAGCGCAGGCCCGGATGCATGGCGCGCAGGGCGGCGAGCGCGGTCAGCCCGATCACCGAGTCGCCGAGTGCGACGCCCATGCCGTTGATCACGTGCACATCCGTCGCGCGGTCGTAGTCGAGCCGGAACGGGCGATGCACGGCGTGCAGCAGCCCGAGCGCCGGCGCGGCCGGAACGTGGCCTTCCGCACGACCGGCGCCGTGCTCGACGTCGTACGGCGCGACGAGCGTGCCGTCGGGCGCAAGCAGCGTGCCGGGGTGGGCCAGCGCGTCGTCGTGCGACAACGCGGGGCCAGCCGGCGCGGCACGCATCTCCACGATCATTCGCCGCGCGCGCGGCGGCCCTGTTCGCGGATCTGCTCGAGGGTCGCGGCCGGCGTGCTGGCGTCCTGCGGGATGCGGATCTCGATCAGCGCCGGCAGCCCGCAGGTCAGTGCGCGCTCCAGCGCGGGGGCGAAGTCCGCGGTGCGCTCGACCGTCTCGCCGTGCGCGCCGAACGCGCGCGCATAGGCGGCGAAATCGGGGTTCGTGAGCCCGGTGCCGTGCACGCGACCCGGATAGTTGCGCTCCTGATGCATGCGGATCGTGCCGAAATGCCCGTTGTTGACGACGATGGCTACGATGTTCAGCCCGTACTGCATCGCGGTCGCGAGCTCGTTGCCGGCCATCATGAAGCAGCCGTCGCCGGCGAGCGCGACGACGGCGCGCGACGGGTACAGCGACTTCGCGGCCAGCGCGGCGGGCAGCCCGTAGCCCATCGCGCCGCTGGTCGGCGCGAGCTGCGAGCGGAAGTGCCGGTACGCGAAGTGGCGATGCAGCCAGATCGCGTAGTTGCCGGCGCCGTTGGTCAGGATTGCGTCGTGCGGCAGGCGTTCGCGCAGTTGCACCATCACGTCGCCGAGCTGGACGTCGCCCGGCATCGGCAGCGGCGCATGCCATTCGTGGTACGCGCGATGCGCGTCGGCGGCCGTGCCGGCCCACACCGGCTGTGCCGGCGGCTCGAGCACGGCGAGCGGCGCCGCGATCTCGGGCATCCCGGACACGATCGGCAGGTCCGCCGCATATACGCGGCCGAGTTCATCCGCGCCCTGATGCACGTGGATCAGCGTCTGGCGCGTTTTCGGGATGTCGAGCAGCGTGTAGCCGCCCGTCGTCGCTTCGCCCAGGCGCGGCCCGATCACGAGCAGCAGGTCGGCGTCGCGGATGCGCTTGCCGAGCGCCGGATTGATCCCGAGGCCGACGTCGCCCGCGTAGTTCGGGTGCGCGTTGTCGAATGTGTCCTGGAAGCGGAATGCGCATGCGACCGGCAACTGCCAGCGCTCGACGAAGGTGCGCAGGTGCGCGCACGCATCGGGTGTCCAGCCGCTGCCGCCGACGATCGCGAACGGCCGCTCGGCGCGCGCAAGCCGTTCGCGCAGCTCGTCGAGCTGCGCGGCCGACGGCGATGCCGCGATGCGTTTCGCGGCCGGTGCGACCGGCTGCGGCGCGCACGCTTCGGACAGCACGTCTTCCGGCAGCGCGATCACGACCGGGCCGGGACGGCCTGAGGTCGCGACGTGGAACGCATGGCTCAGGTATTCGGGAATGCGGCGCGGGTCGTCGATCTGCGCGACCCATTTCGCCATCTGGCCGAACATCCGGCGGTAGTCGATTTCCTGGAAGGCTTCGCGGTCGAGGTGCTCGCGTGCGCACTGGCCGACGAACAGGATCATCGGCGTGGAATCCTGGAACGCGGTGTGCACGCCGATCGACGCATGGGTCGCGCCCGGCCCGCGCGTGACGAATGCGATGCCGGGGCGGCCGGTCAGCTTGCCGACCGCCTCCGCCATGTTCGCCGCCGCCGCTTCGTGGCGGCAGACGACCGTCTGGATGTGCGCGGTGTCGTCCGCCAGCGCATCGAGTACGGCGAGAAAGCTCTCGCCCGGCACGCAGAACGCGCGTTCGACGTGATTGGCGAGCAACGCATCGACGAGCAATCGTGCGCCGGTGGTGGCGCGTGGCTCGAGATCCTTGGAATGCGACATGGGCTGCCGTCTCCCTGGGTAGCGGGACGTACAGCTTACGCCCGTTGGCCGGCCGCCGGTACGCCGGCCGCTGAAAAGTGTCGGAACGCGGGGCGATTCGGGCAGCACGTGTTCCACGCGCCGGCTTCAGCTGGCCGAACGGCCAGCTTGTGCACACGGAGGCGATGGTGAAAAGTGGGCGTTCGGCGGCGAATCGATGCTTCACGGCCAATCGACGAACGGAACGCCATCGGAAGGCTTATGTACACACATGGATTTACATCGCAGCCCGCGTTGGACAATGTACATCCGGGCGGAGATTGACATGCATACTACAAAGGTATTCCGGAACGGCAACTCGCAGGCCGTGCGGATTCCTGCCGACCTCGCCTATGAGCGCAGCGATATCGAGCTGGAAATCGAGCGCGTCGGTGACGAAATCCTTATTCGGCCGATGCGGCGGCCTTTGACCGATGTACTCCAGAAATTCGCGAAGTTCGGGCCGGACTTCATGGCCGAAGGGCGTGGGGATCAGGAGCAGACCGAACGCGAGGGTTGGTGATGCCGCGCTACATGCTCGACACCAACATGTGCATCTATTTGATGAGGCATCAGCCGGAGTCGGTCGCGAGACGATTTGTGCAGTGCTACACGGGTGACGTCGCGATGTCGGCGATCACGTACGCCGAGCTGGAGTACGGTGTCGCCGTGTGCGCGAGTCCTGCGCGGGAGCGTCGCAATCTTGCCGCGCTGATCGACGATATTCCTGTCGCGCCGTTCGACGTCGCGGCTGCGCAAGCATATGGCCCGGTTCGCGAGGCCGCGCGCGAGCGGAGGAAGGATCACCCCGACAAATTGATCGCCGCTCATGCGGTGTCGCTCGACGTCGTCCTCGTGACCAACAACGAGCAGGATTTCGTCAGCTATCCGGGATTGCGGCTGGAGAATTGGCTGAAGAACTAGCGTCGGGTGTCATGTCCGGCGGTAACGCGGGATATCGATCCGCCCGCGTTACCGCCGGAGCCGGCAATCAGCACTCGACGATATTCACCGCCAGCCCGCCGCGCGACGTTTCCTTGTACTTCGTCTTCATGTCGGCACCCGTCTCGCGCATCGTCTTGATCACCGAGTCGAGCGACACGTAATGCGAGCCGTCGCCGCGCAGCGCCATGCGCGCCGCATTGACGGCCTTCACCGACGCCATCGCGTTACGCTCGATGCACGGAATCTGCACCATCCCGCCGACCGGATCGCAGGTGAGGCCGAGGTTGTGCTCCATCCCGATCTCGGCCGCGTTCTCGACCTGACGCGGCGTGCCGCCGAGCACTGCCGTAAGCGCGCCGGCCGCCATCGAGCACGCGACGCCCACTTCGCCCTGGCAGCCCACCTCCGCACCCGAAATCGACGCGTTGAGCTTGTAAAGAATGCCGATCGCGGCAGCCGTCAGGAGGAAGTCGATCACGCCCTGCTCGTTCGCGCCCGGCGTGAAACGCGTGTAGTAATGCAGCACGGCAGGGATGATGCCGGCCGCGCCGTTGGTCGGCGCGGTGACCACACGGCCGCCGGCCGCGTTTTCCTCGTTGACCGCGATCGCGTACAGGTTGATCCAGTCGACCATCGACAGCGGATCCTGCAGCGCGCGCTCCGGGTTGCTGGTCAGCGCGCGGTACAACTGCGGCGCGCGGCGCTTGACCTGGAACGGGCCGGGCAGGTTGCCGTCGGCCTCCGGGTTGCTGATCCCGCAGCCGCGCGACACGCACGACTGCATCACGGCCCAGATCTTCAGCAGCCCGTCGCGGGTTTGTTCCTCGGTGTGCCATGCACGCTCGTTTTCCCACATCAGCTGCGCGATCGACTTGCCGGTCGACTCGGTCAGCGCGAGCAACTCGGCGCCGGTGCGAAACGGGTGCGTCATCTGCTCGGCCGCGCTCAGCACCTTCGTGTTCGGCGCGCCGGCCGTCACGACGAAGCCGCCGCCGACCGACAGGTAGGTCCGCTCGACCAGCACCGAGCCGTTCGCGTCGGACGCGCGCAGCTTCATCCCGTTCGGATGCTCGGGCAGCGCCTGCCGGTAGAACGCGATGTTCTCCTTCAGCACGAACGGCACCGGGTGCGTGCCGAGCAGCGCGAGCTGCTTCGTCTTGCGGATGTCTTCAAGCCGCGCGTCGATCGTCTCGGGGTCGACGGTGTCGGGCGCGTCGCCGAGCAGGCCGAGCATCACACCGCGGTCGGTGCCGTGGCCCTTGCCGGTTGCTCCGAGCGAGCCGTACAGCTCGACCTTCACATGCGCCGTCGCGTCGAGCAGCCCGTCGCGCTCGAGGCCCTGGGCGAACAACAGCGCCGCACGCATCGGTCCGACCGTATGCGAACTGGACGGACCGATGCCGATCTTGAAGAGGTCAAACACGCTGACTGCCATTTCGATTCCTGCCTTGCTTTATAAATACTACCGCGCCTGCAATGGCAGGCACGCGGCGAGCCATGCGGGCGGCATGGGGGATAGCTGCCGCGCGACGCGGGCATAGCGCCCGTCGAGCCGCGCGGCCAGATGAAAGAGTTCGGTGGCGTTTTTCGGGTCCCACTGCCCTGTGTAGCCGGGCAGGCCGGCTTCGCGACGTTTCGCGTCGAACGGCACCGGCGAATTCACGAATTCCTCGTGGGTCTTCTCGCCGAGCGCATACGGCACGAGCCAGTCGAGCGCCGCCGCGAGCGTCGCGCCGTTCGAGCCGCGCTCGCGCAGCCAGTTGCGGTTGAAGCGGCGCGCGGCCAGCGCGGCCGTCACCAGCGGCTGCAGGTCGTACACCGCGTAATGCAGCGCGTCGCGCTCGTCGAAATCCCAGGTCTTGCCGTCCGGGCCGATGTTGTCCGCGAGATGCTCGACGAACAGCCGTTGCGCGGCGTTCATCATCTTGCGGTCGCCGAGCGTGAACGCGGACAGCGCGATCAGCTTGATCCGGTGGCTCTGCCAGTTGTTGCGCCAGGTGCCTGTGAGCGGCCGCTTCTGTGCGTCCACCTGCGCGACGTAGCCGGCGCCCAGCTTCGCGATGAAGGTCGCCGTCGCATTGCGCGTCTTGACCGGCAGCGCGCTCGCCGTCATGTCGTACGCGATGATCAGGCTGTCGAGGCGCGTCTCGTCGATCGGGTTGAAGCTCGGCTGGTAAGTCGAAACCCACGCGGACAGGAAACGGTCGACGAGCTGCAGATAGCGCGGCGCATTCGTCACGCGCCATGCGAGCGCGGCGTCGCGCATCAGCTCCATGTCCTTCAGCGCTTCGGCACTCTGGTCGTAGATCCCTTCGTGCGGCAGCGTGTCCTCGGTGTGCACGCGCGCCATCGCCTTCGGCTGGTCGCCGATGTGCGCGTCGACGCTGCGGATCAGCGCCTGCACGCCCGGCTCTGCCTGCGTCGTCTCGCTTGCCTGCAATGCGGGCGCCGCGCAGAAATTCATCGCGGCATGTGCATTGCCGGCCGCGCCGAGGCCGGCAGCGGCAAACGACAGCGACGCGACGAGCAGCGGCGCGAAACGGCGCGTGCGCACCCGCTTCGGCACTGCACCATGGCCCGGAAACATCGGACGCACCATGCGGAACTCCTTGATTGGCTGGATCGCGTTTGATGTTAGCCGGATTGGCGGGCGAGCGTGAACCGGATGGTCGGGAGATGAACGCAAAAACCGCACGCAACCGGCGGTTGCGTGCGGTGTGGTCACGGCCGGACTCCGGGGTGAGGCAGGCGTTATGCGTACTCCGACATGGGCACGCACGAGCAGAACAGGTTGCGGTCGCCGTAGGCGTTGTCCGCACGGCCGACCGGCGGCCAGTACTTGTTCGTGCCCAGCGACGCGACCGGGTACGCAGCCTGCTCGCGCGAGTACGCGTGCGGCCATTCGTTCGCGGTGACGACGGCTGCCGTGTGCGGCGCGTGACGCAGCGGGTTGTCCTCGCGATCGGCGCGGCCTTCCTCGACGGCGCGGATTTCGTCGCGGATCGCGATCATCGCGGCGATGAAGCGGTCGAGTTCTTCCTGCGATTCCGATTCGGTCGGCTCGACCATCAGCGTGCCCGGCACCGGGAAGCTCATCGTCGGCGCGTGGAAGCCGTAGTCCATCAGGCGCTTCGCGACGTCGTCGACGCTGATGCCGCTGGTTTCCTTGATCGGACGCAGGTCGAGAATGCACTCGTGCGCGACCAGCCCGCCCGGGCCCGAATACAGCACCGGGTAGTGCGGCGCGAGGCGCTTCGCGATGTAGTTCGCGTTGAGGATCGCGGTTTCGGTGGCTGCGGTCAGGTTCTTCGCGCCCATCATCGCGATGTACATCCACGAGATCGGCAGGATCGACGCCGAGCCGTAAGGTGCCGCCGACACCGCGCCGATGCCGTCTTCCGCGCGCGTGTAGCCGGTCGAGCGCTGGTTCGGCAGGAACTTCGCGAGGTGCGCGCCGACCGCGACCGGGCCGACGCCCGGGCCGCCGCCGCCGTGCGGGATGCAGAAGGTCTTGTGCAGGTTCAGGTGCGATACGTCGCCGCCGAACTGGCCCGGCGCGGTCAGGCCGACCATCGCGTTCATGTTCGCGCCGTCGACGTACACCTGGCCGCCGTGCGCATGGACGATCTCGCAGATCTCGCGGACGTTCTGTTCGAACACGCCGTGCGTCGACGGATACGTGATCATGATCGCCGCGAGGTCGTTCGAATGCTGTTCGGCCTTCGCCTTCAGGTCGGCGATGTCGACGTTGCCCTGCGCGTCGCACGCGACGACCACGACCTTCATGCCGGCCATGTGCGCGGAGGCCGGATTCGTGCCGTGCGCGGATGCCGGGATCAGGCACACGTCGCGATGTGCTTCGCCGCGCGATGCGTGGTAAGCGTGGATGACCAGCAGGCCCGCGTACTCGCCCTGCGAGCCGGCGTTCGGCTGCAGCGACACGGCCGCGTAGCCGGTGGCCGCGACGAGCATCTGCTCGAGCTGGTCGATCATCTCGCGGTAGCCGACGGTCTGCTCGGCCGGTGCGAACGGGTGGATCCGGCCGAATTCGGGCCACGTGACGGGCAGCATTTCCGACGTCGCGTTCAGCTTCATCGTGCACGAGCCGAGCGGGATCATCGAGCGGTCGAGCGCGAGATCCTTGTCCGACAGGCTGCGCAGGTAGCGCAGCATTTCGGTTTCGGAATGGTGACGGTTGAACACGTGGTGCGTCAGGTACGTGCTCGTGCGCTCGAGGCCGGCCGGCAGCGCGGCGACGCCGGCGAGGCCTGCGTCCAGCGCGTCGACGGTCGGCGCGGTGCCGCCGGCCGCCTGTGCGAACACGGCGAGGAGATCGGCGAGGTCGTCACGGGTCGTCGTTTCGTCGACCGACACGCCGACTTGCGTGTCGCTCACGCGGCGCAGGTTGATGCGCTTGTCCTTCGCGAGTTGATGGACCTGCGCGGTGCGCGCGCCGGTGTCGATCGTCAGCGTGTCGAAGAACGTATCGTTGACGGTCGCGAAGCCGAGGTGCTTCACGCCGGCGGCGAGCAGCGCCGCGATGCGGTTCACGCGCAGCGCGATCGTCTTCAGGCCGTGCGGGCCGTGGTAGACCGCGTACATGCTCGCCATGATCGCGAGCAGCGCCTGCGCGGTACACACGTTCGACGTCGCCTTCTCGCGGCGGATGTGCTGTTCGCGCGTCTGCAGCGCAAGGCGCAGCGCGGGCTTGCCCTGCGCGTCGACGGTCACGCCGACGAGGCGGCCCGGCATCTGGCGCTTGAATTCGTCACGCACCGCGAGATACGCGGCGTGCGGGCCGCCGAAGCCCATCGGCACGCCGAAGCGCTGCGTGTTGCCGACCGCGACGTCCGCCCCCCATTCGCCGGGCGGCGTGAGCACGGTGAGCGCGAGCAGGTCGGCCGCGACGACGACATGGCCGCCGGCCGCGTGGATGGCCTCGGTGAGCGCGCGGTAGTCGCGCACGTCGCCGTTGACGCCCGGGTATTGCAGCAGCACGCCGAACGCGTTCGCTTGCGCGGCATCGGCGGCCGGGCCGGTCTTCACTTCGATGCCGACCGGCAGCGCGCGCGTGCGGATCACTTCAAGCGTTTGCGGCAGCACGTCGTCAGCGACGTAGAACACGTTCGACTTCGGCTTGCCGGTGCGCTGCAGCAGCGTCATCGCTTCGGCCGCGGCGGTGGCTTCGTCGAGCAGCGACGCGTTCGAGATCGCGAGACCGGTCAGGTCGGCGACCATCTGCTGGAAGTTCAGGAGCGCTTCGAGGCGACCCTGGGAAATTTCGGGCTGGTACGGCGTGTAAGCCGTGTACCACGCCGGGTTTTCGAGCACGTTGCGCAGGATCACGGCCGGCGTGTGCGAGTCGTAGTAGCCCTGGCCGATATACGAGCGGAACACCTGATTCTTGTCCGCGAGAGCGCGCAGCGCGGCGAGGGCTTCTGCCTCGCTCTTCGGTTGCGCGAACGGGCCGAGCGGCAGCGTTTCGGCGCGGCGGATCGAGGCCGGGATCACGGCGTCCATCAGGGCGGCGCGCGACGCGAAGCCGAGCGTGTCGAGCATGGCCTGCTGGCTGGCGGCATCGGGGCCGATGTGGCGTTCTGCGAACGCGTCGTGCGTTTCGAGCGCGGCGAGCGAGAGGGGCGTGCGGTTCATCAGGCGGTCCGGGTGTTCGAGCTTCATGGCGTGACTCTGGTCCCGCGCGAGGCCGGCTGGCCGGCCCGCGCGGTTCGGGTAAGGAAAATTAGTCGATCAGCTTGCTGTAGGCGTCAGCGTCGATCAGCTTGTCGGTCGACGCGCCGGCCGCGAGCTTGATCTTGAAGAGCCACGTGTCGTACGCGTCGCTGTTCACTTCTTCCGGCGAGTCGACGGCTTCTTCGTTGATGGCGATGATCTCGCCGGACACCGGCGAGTAGATGTCGGATGCCGCCTTCACCGATTCGACGACGCCGACGGCGTCGCCTTCCTGCACCGACTTGCCGACTTGCGGCAGCTCGAGAAAGACGATGTCGCCGAGCGTGTTCTGCGCGTGATCGGTGATGCCGACCGTCAGCGTGCCGTCGGCTTCGGTGCGGATCCACTCGTGTTCGTCGGTGTACTTCAGATCGGCCGGGACGTTGCTCATCGGATGCTCCTGGATAAAAGGTGTGTTCGTTATGCTGGCGCGCCGCCGGGCGCGCCGGGTGTGGTTGCGCCGGGCGCCATTTCCCGGCTTTCCGGGAGTCGGCGCCCCCGGTCGTTACGCAGCGAGGACCTTGCCGTTGCGCACGAACGGCAGTTTTACCACGCGCGCGGGAAGTTGCTTGTCTCGAATCTGCACATGAACGGTGTCGCCGACCTGGACGGCTGCCGGCACGCGTGCGAACGCGATCGATTCCTGCATCGACGGCGAGAACGTGCCGCTCGTGATTTCGCCTTCGCCGTGCGGCGTGACGACTTTCTGGTGTGCGCGCAGCACACCGCCCGCCTTGCCGTTTTCCTTTTGCAGGATCAGGCCGACGAATGCGGCACGCGAGCCGTCGCGCTCGAGCGCGGCGCGGCCGACGAATTCGCGCGGCGCCGACAGGTCGACCGTCCACGCGAGGCCCGCGTCGAGCGGCGACACGTTGTCGTCCATGTCCTGGCCGTACAGGTTCATGCCGGCCTCGAGGCGCAGCGTGTCGCGCGCGCCGAGCCCGCACGGGCGCACGCCGTTCTGCTGCAGCGCGTTCCACAGCGCTTCCACGTGCACGGCCGGGACGATCACTTCGAAGCCGTCTTCACCGGTGTAGCCGGTGCGTGCGATGGTGAGATCGCCGAACGGCGTGCCGGCGACCTGCGCGGCGTTGAACGGCTTCAGTTCGCTGGTCGCGGCGCGTGCGGCGGGCACCGTCGTCCAGGTTTTTTCGCGTGCGTTCGGGCCCTGGACGGCGACGATCGCGAAATCGCGGCGCGGCGCGATGGTCAGGCCGTAACCGCCTTGTTCGTTGAGCTGGTTGAACCACGCGATGTCTTTCTCGGCCGTGCCTGCGTTGACGACGACGCGGAAGAAGTCTTCGGTGAAGTAATAGACGATCAGGTCGTCGATGACGCCGCCCTGCGGATTGAGCAGGCACGAGTAGAGCGCCTTGCCGGGGATCCTGAGCTTGCCGACGTTGTTCGCGATCGCGTGCTCGAAGAATGCGCGCACGCGGCTGCCGGTGAAATCGACGACGCACATGTGCGACACGTCGAACATGCCGGCGTCGGTGCGCACGGCTTCGTGTTCTTCGATCTGCGAGCCGTAGTTGACGGGCATGTCCCAGCCGCCGAAGTCGACCATGCGGGCATTGAGCGCGCGGTGCGCGGCGTTGAGCGGGGTGTGATTCAGTGCAGTCATCGAGGCCTCAGGCAAGGCGCTTGCGCGCGGGTCAGAACGGCCATGTGCCGACCACTGCGGCCGTGTGGCCTGCGAGCGATCCGGTACATGCCCCTCTGTCCTCGATACCTGAGAGATTGCGCTGCGGCAAAGCCGGCGAACGCGCGCCCCTTCGGTGGGCAGCTTGCCCGCGCTGCATATGCGCAACGGGCTACTGCCGCTCTCCAGAGTGCAGGGAGTGCGGCCCGCGCGATGCGCGGACGGGATTCCCCGACGCGGTCGGTCCTTTTGCCTGAGAGTTTGCGGGTGTGCCCCTTCGGCGGCGCGACCGGCGTTACAGCTACGCGGTCACACGCTCTCCCGACGCGTGCGGGCGACTGTACGCGAGCGGGTGGGCATTGTCAATTTGAGCAAAAAAATGTCGCTTTGCGACAAGCGGCGGCATGGGGTGCCGCCGCTTTTTCGCCGCCGGCGGGCGCCGGCGTTACTCGCCGATCGCGCGCGCGGCAGTGTCGAGTTCCTGGTTCAGCACGCGCTGCTCGTCGCCGGACAGGCCGCCGCCGTGCTGCGCCGACATGTCGTTCGACTCCTGGCGGATGACGTCGAGGCGGTGGTGCAGCTGCGCACCGTACGGCGGCGGGTAGTAGCCGCCGTTCACGCGCGCATCGATCCGGCGGTGCAGGTTGTCGATCCGGCCCTGGATCTCCTGCAGGCGATCGTTCGCGACGACTTGCGGGTTCGGCCGCGGTGGTGGCGGCGCCTGTCGCGCCGGCCGCTGCGGCTGCACGACACAGGCCGCGAGCGAGGAAACCAGGACGCAGCATGCCGCTGCGCGAATCAACCGTTGCATCACATTCTCCTGACGGTTTGGTGTCGGATCGACTTTTTGAGAAACGCGTCAGACCGGCTCACCGCTGACTTGCGTTCCCGCACCATTTGTAACGGAATGTTCGGAACGGCGCCACCGCAGTGGCGCCGCGTGGGGTCTGCCCGCGTGCTGTGCGGCAACGCACGGGGCGGGGGCAGCGTGCGGCCCGATCGGCACTGACCCGGCCGGCAGCCGTCAGACCATCCGGCGCACGAAGGGTACCCGGCGGCCGTCGTGCTCGCTCTGTGCTGCGAGCTCGATGATCGTCATCACGTCGACGGCGTCCTGCGGCGTGACCGGGAACGGCGCGCCGTCGTGGACCGACGCGGCGAGCGCGCGGTAGAACTCTGCGTACTGGCCGTCGAGCGTGGGCACCGGCCGTTCGATCTCGACTTCGCCGTCGAGTACGCGCAGTACGCCGGGGGGATTGCCGCCGCCGAATTCGACGTCGTCCGGCGTGAGGCCGGCTTTCAACTGGTCTTCCTGCGTGTCGAGCCCGAACTTCTGATAGCTGCCGCGCGTGCCGTGCAGCGTGAAGCGGGCGGGCTCGATCGCCGACAGCGCACTGGCGTGCAGCGCGACGTCCTTGTCCGGATAGCCGAGCAGCAGGTGCACGAAGTCGGGCGCCGTGCCGTTGTCGCGGCGCGTCTTGACCGTCGCACTCACCGTCTCGGGCAGCCCGAACAGCGCGAGCGCCTGGTCGATCAGGTGCGGGCCGAGGTCCAGCAGCAGGCCGCCGCCGCGCGCGGGTTCCTCGCGCCAGCGCGTGCGCGGGGTCGGCCGGAAGCGGTCGAAGTGCGACGTGAAATAAGTGAGCCGGCCGAGTTCGCCCGATTCGACGATGCGGCGCACGGTGAGGAAGTCGCCGTCCCAGCGGCGGTTGTGGAACGGTGCGAACAGGCGGCTGCGTGCATTCGCGAGCCGCGCGAGCGCGAGCGCTTCGTCGGCGGTGAGCGTGACGGGCTTGTCGACCACGACGTGGCGGCCGGCTTCGAGCACCTGACGCGCGAGCGCGAAGTGCGTGTCGTTGGGCGTGGCGATCACCACGCAGTCGATGTCATCGAGGTCGAGCAGCGTATCGAGATCGGGGAGGATGCGCGCGCCCGGATACGCGGCGCGCGCGCGATCGGCCTGGCCCGTCGCGATCGCGGCGACCTCGGTGCGGCCGCTCGTGGCGATCACGGGCGCGTGGAACGTCGCGCCGGCGAAACCGAAACCCATCAAACCAATCCTGAGCAATGACGACATGGCAAATCCCTGGCTGCGAACGAAACGAAAGGATGGATGGCGCGCCGCGAAGGCGCGGGCACGACCGGCTATTTTGGCACGGCGCGACGGCGTGTACCGGCGCGTTCGGCAAAACGCGCGGTTCGGCACGGGGCATGCGCGGATGAGGCTGGCATTTTGCGTGACGCCGGATGGTGCCGGGCGCTTCCGGCCGGTGGGGCGGCGCCGGCCCGCGTCATGCACCGGCCCGCTGCCGCAGTACTGCGCTCGCGACCTGCGCGGCCCAGGCCGAGCATGCCGCTGCGCCGGGATGGAAGCCGTCGGCGGCCATCAGGTGGCGCTCGAGCGGCAGCGCGACGCGCAGGAACGTGCAGTGAGGCTGCGTCGCGGCCCAATCGGCGAGCGCCGCGTTGAGCCGTTTCGCGCGCAGCCCGAGATACCACGCGAGCGGTTGCGGCAGCGCCGGAAAGCGCTCCATCGGCGGCACCGCCGACAGGATCACGTGCCCCGCCTGAAAGCGTGCCGCGAGCAGCCGCACGAGCTCGGCCTGCTGAGCCTGCCAGCGCGCCGGCGGCACGCCGCCCGTCACGTCGTTGACGCCGAGCGACGTCACCGCCACGTCGAACGGCTCGGCTGGTTCGGTCGCGAGCCAGTCGACGAGTTCCCGCGTGGTGAGGCCCGTGCGCGCGAGCAGCTTCCAGCCGACCCGGTGCGTGGCCGCCAGCGTGCGCGCCAGCTGCCCGGACAGCGCATCGTGCTGCGTCGCCACGCCGACGCCCGCGGCGGCCGAATCGCCGACCACCAGCACGCGCAGCGGCGGGCCGTCGCCGGCGACGCCGTCGCGCGGGCCTGCCGCTTCGGGCAGGCGCGGCGTGACGCGGCGCACGTGGCGCCCCTGGAGGAAAAGCAGCGGGCCGAGGGCGGCGGTGGCGAGCGGGTATCCCATGAAGTCGATCCGGTGGCGTGCATGCGGGCGCGGCGCGGGGGCGCGCCGACGTCCGTGCATTGTGGCCGATCGCGCCGCACTCGGGGCCGGATTGACCGTTCGGATAGGGGACGGAACGGCCCCCTGCCTGCGCGGCCCCGTCCGGCGGCGCTCCCGAAATCCGCGCCGCCGACGTGTTAACATGCGCGTCCTGCCCGTGTGTCCGCCTGCATTTCAGGCCCGCCGCGCGCGGCATCCTCCCGGCGTCCCGCCGTCAACCGCAACATCATCCGCCATCATGTCCGCAGGCCTCAACCCCGCTCAGAACGAAGCGGTGCGCTACCTCGACGGTCCCTGCCTCGTGCTCGCCGGCGCGGGCAGCGGCAAGACCCGCGTGATCACGCAGAAGATCGCGCACCTGATCGAAGCCAAAGGCTTCGAGCCGCGCCACATCGCGGCCGTCACGTTCACGAACAAGGCGGCTGCCGAAATGCGCGAGCGCGTCTCGAAGCTGCTGGAGGGCAAGACGCTCACCACGCCCGGCAAGGAAGGCCGCAAGGTGCCCGTCAACCAGCTCACCGTGTGCACGTTCCACTCGCTCGGCGTGCAGATCCTGCGTCAGGAGGCCGAGCACGTCGGCCTGAAGCCGCAGTTCTCGATCATGGATTCGGACGACTGCTTCGGGATGATCCAGGAGCAGATCGGCACGACCGACAAGGGCCTGATCCGCAAGATCCAGAGCACCATCTCGCTGTGGAAGAACGGCCTGATCATGCCCGAGGAGGCGATGACGATCGCGGCCAACGAGGACGAGCACCAGGCGGCGCTGGTCTACCGCAACTACGTCGCGACGCTGCATGCGTACCAGGCGGTCGACTTCGACGACCTGATCCGCCTGCCGGCCGAGCTGTTCGCGAAGAACGAGCAGGTGCGCGACCGCTGGCAGAACAAGCTGCGCTATCTGCTGATCGACGAATACCAGGACACCAACGCGTGCCAGTACGAGCTGCTGAAGCTGCTTGCCGGCCCGCGCGCCGCGTTCACGGCCGTGGGCGACGATGACCAGGCGATCTACGGATGGCGCGGCGCGACGCTCGAAAACCTCGCGCAGCTCGGCAAGGATTTCCCGAAGCTGCACGTGATCAAGCTCGAGCAGAACTACCGGTCGACGGTGCGGATCCTGACCGCCGCGAACAACGTGATCGCGAACAACCCGAAGCTGTTCGAGAAGAAGCTGTGGTCCGAGCACGGGATGGGCGATTCGATCACCGTCACGCCGTGCAACGACGAGGAGCATGAAGCCGAGTCGGTCGTGTTCCGGCTGTCCGCGCACAAGTTCGAGCGGCGCGCGCAGTTTCGCGACTACGCGATCCTGTATCGCGGCAACTTCCAGGCACGGATCTTCGAGCAGGTGCTGCGACGCGAGCGGATCCCGTACGTGCTGTCGGGCGGCCAGTCGTTCTTCGACAAGGCCGAGATCAAGGATCTGTGCGCATACCTGCGCCTGATCGCGAACGCCGACGACGATCCCGCGTTCATCCGCGCGGTCACGACGCCGCGCCGCGGGATCGGCAACACCACGCTCGAAGCGCTCGGCTCGTTCGCGGGCCAGGCCAAGGTGTCGCTGTTCGAGGCCGTGTACATGGGCGGGATCGAGGCGCGGTTGTCCGCGCGCCAGGTCGAGCCGCTGCGGATGTTCTGCGACTTCATCCAGCGCCTCACCGATCGCGCGGACAAGGAACCCGCGACCGTCGTGCTCGACGACATGATGGAAGCCATCCACTACGAGGCTTACCTGTACGACGCGTTCGACGAACGGCAGGCGCAGTCGAAGTGGCAGAACGTGCTCGAATTCCTCGAGTGGCTCAAGCGCAAGGGCACCAAGCCCGAGACGGAGGCCGTCGACGGCGAGGCCGAAGGTTTCCACAACGCGGACGGGCTGGCGGACACCGGCAAGAACCTGCTTGGCCTGATCCAGACCGTCGCGCTGATGTCGATGCTCGAGGGCAAGGACGAGGATCCGGACGCCGTGCGGCTGTCGACCGTCCATGCGTCGAAGGGGCTCGAATATCCGCACGTGTTCCTGGTCGGCGTCGAGGAGGGCATCATGCCGCACCGCGGCGGCAGCGAGGACGACGGCCCGATCGACAGCGAGCGGATCGAGGAGGAGCGCCGGCTGATGTACGTCGCGATCACGCGCGCGCAGCGCAGCCTGCACCTGAACTGGTGCAAGAAGCGCAAGCGGGCGCGCGAGACGGTCGTGTGCGAGCCGTCGCGCTTCATCCCGGAGATGGGGCTCGACGAAGCGCCGCCGCCCACGCCGGAAGAGGCGCCGATGACGCCGAAGGATCGGCTCGCGAACCTGAAGGCGCTGCTGCAGAAGTGACGCGGCTTGCCGCGGCGGCCTGACGTCCGGTCGACTCGCCGCCAAAACAAAACCCCCGCGATGCGCGTGCACCGCGGGGGTTTTTTCTGGCCGGTGAGTCGGCGGGCGTTACTTCGCCGCGTTGACCATGTAGTCGACGGCCGCCTTCACGTCGGCGTCGGACGCGTTCGACCCGCCCTTCGGCGGCATCGCGCCCTTGCCGTGCAGCGCATAGTTGTAGATGGTGTCCATCGGATCCTTCAGGCGCGGCGCCCAGTCATCCTTGCTGCCGAACTTCGGCGCGCCGAGCACGCCGGCTGCGTGACATGCCTGGCACACCTGCGTGTACAGCGCCTTGCCGGCCGATGCGGCGTCGGCGCTGGTCGGCGCGGCCGCAGGCGTTTCGCCGGCTTTCGGAATCGCGGCGATCGCGGCCATCGCGGCGGCGGCTTGCGCGTTCGATGCATCGGCGCCCGATGCGCCTGCTGCGCCCGATGCTCCGCCTGCCGCCGGCGCTGCATTCGCGGCCGGTGCGGCCGGTTCGGGGAAGTTCGCGCCGTCGTTGTTCGCCATGTAGACGATCGCGCGGGCGATTTCATAGTCGCTGACGTCGTCGGGGCTCGTGCCGCCGCGCGGCGGCATCGCGCCCTTGCCGGACAGCGCCGTTTTCAGCAGCGTGTCGAAGCCCTGCGCGATGCGCGGCGCCCAGTCATCCTTGTTCCCGAACTTTGGCGCGCCCGCGGCGCCCGTGCCGTGACATGTCACGCAGACCGCCTTGTAGACCTCCTCGCCGGTCTTGTACGTGCGCGGCGCATTGGCGTCCTTCACGGTGACCTGTGCGATCGGCGCGATACGCGCGGCGACCTGTTCGTCGGATAGCGCATCCGTGCCGGCGCCCGAACGGAACGCATGGTTGGCATAGTTGGCAAAGAGGACGATCAGGGCGATCGGAATCGCGAACGACGCGATGATGACGGCAATCAACTGCCCGGGAGTTTTGACGGGAGATTCGTGGGGTGCTTCGCTCATGCTTGCCTCGTCTCCGTGAATAGGAATTGTGAGCGCGGTGCAACGGCAAATGGCAATCCAATGAAGCACGGTCGATTATAGACGGAACGTTTACATCACGGCGAGCGGCGCGATGGCGCGTGTTTACCCGCACGAATGGCGCACTGGCAGGGATTCGGCGGGAAGGTGGACGCGTCATGGGAAACCGGGTATCCTTGCCGTCTTGCCAATGGTGGGCGGCCGGTTTATTGGGGTCGTTTCACTGTCACAGGCGCCCGTAGCTCAATGGATAGAGTACTGCCCTCCGAAGGCAGGGGTTGCTGGTTCGATCCCAGCCGGGCGCGCCAAATTGCCTGATTCCAGGCGTCGTATTACCCGAATCGTTTCCTGAAGTGCCCGCAGTACAGCGTTGCGTAATCGGTCGAGTCCGCATGGCTTCCCGGCGCGGCGCAGTCACGTCGATGCAATGGCGTATCGGCGGCAGCCGGCCGTTTCCTGCATGACTGCCCCGCCGCGCCGTTATGCGAGAATCCCCCGCAACGACAGCTCAAGCGTCGATCGCGGCGGCCGTCCGCGCATCGCGCCGACTTCCGATGGCAGCCATTCCGTCCTCTCCGACCGCCGGCGACGCCTGCGTGCCGACCGACGCGCAGCAGGCGCTGCTCGCGCGCCTGCAAGCCTATTCCCCCGATGACCGGAATGCCGCGCTGCCGTACAGCCGGCGCCTTGCCGACGCGGAAGGCTGGACGCATGCGCACGCGTTCGCCGTGATCGACGAATACAAGCGCTTCGCGTTCCTTGCTCAGGCGGCCGGGCATCCCGTCACGCCGTCGGTCGCGGTGGATGCCGCGTGGCATTTCCACCTGCAATACACGGTCGAATACTGGGACGTGTTCTGTGCCGGCGTGTTGCAGGCGCGGCTGCATCATATGCCCGGCACCGGCGCGCCGGACGAGGCTGTCGTGTACGAGCAGCGCTATCGCGACACGCTCGACAGCTATCGTCGGCTGTTCGGCTGCGAGCCGCCCGAATCGATCTGGCCTCGCCCCGCGCGTTCGCGCGTCGAGGCCGAACCAGTGCCTGCGGGCAGCAGGCCGGCCGCAGGCGCGCCGGACGAGCGCGAGGCTGCGGCGGCACCCGTGCCCGTGGCGCGCAGAAGCTGGCGCAACCGGCTGTCGAAGCTGCTGTGGCCTGCGGCTGTCGCAAGCGTCGCCGCGACCGCTGCATCGGCGCAGGACTTCGATGTGCTGAACTACACGGGGCCGCGGTTTCTCGCGTTCTATATACCGGCCTGCATCGTCGCGCTGCTGTTGATCGTCGGCCTGCAGCAGATCGAATACCGTTGCCGGCGCAGGGGCGTATTCACGCGCGAAGCGATGCCGGACCTGACTGCCGAGCAACTCGCCTATATCGCGGGTGACGCGTCGCGGGTCGTGCAGGTCATGACGCTGTCGCTGATCCAGACAGGCGCGATCGACCTGCGGATGGCCGGACGGCTGGGCGCGCGTGTACAGATCGGCGATCCGGCCCGCGCCGGTGGATATGCGGACGAGTGCGAATGGCTGGCCGCGCAACCGGGCGGCGAGGCGAGCTTCGGCGCGTTTCGTCAGTTGCTGGCGCGCCGCGTGGCCGAGTATGCGGACGCGATGCGTCGGCGCGGCTGGTCGTGGGCACCTGGCGAGATGCGCACGGCGCGGCTGGCTGCGCGCGCGATCGTGCTGGTCGTGCTGGGCACGGGCATCGCGAAACTCGCGGTCGGGCTCAGTCGCGGGCGACCGGTTTTGCTGCTCGGCATCAGCATGGCTGTGTTCGCGATCGCCTATCGCGTTATCGCGCGGCGCATGACGGGTTTCGGGCGCGGCGGCTTGTCGGTCGGTGGGCAGGCGACGCTCGCCGCGCACCGGAATGATCGCCGAGACGAGCGCAATACGCCGGACGACCTGCTGTGGGCCACCGCGCTGTTCGGTGCGGGCGCGCTGGCCGGCACCGCGTGGGCGATGCATGCGAGCGCGTTGATGGAGCCGCCGCCGATGATGGTCGCGGCGGCGCGCATGGGCGGATCGACCGGGGCGTCGGTCGGCAGCGGCTCGAGCGACTTCGGGTCGAGTTGCTCGTCGTCGAGTTCATGCAGCTCGAGCTCGTGCAGTTCGAGCAGTTGCGGCGGGTGTTCGTCGAGTAGTTGAACGCGCTTCGCGTTGCGCCGTGCCATCGGCGTGTACTGGATCGACGGACAAAAAAATGCCCGCGCGAACGCGGGCATGAGTCGAACGAGCACGCCCTCACTTCGGCGTGTAGTGCTTGTTGTCCGTGGGTACGGCTTCGCGGGCGCCGTTACAGGCGCGCCATGTGGTGATATTCGCTGACGGCCTGCACACGTCCCATGGCCGCGTGATATTCGTCGGCGAGTTCGCGCTGCGCGAGATGGGCTTCGGCAAAAATGCGCTCGTTGCTGGCCTGAATGCGGCGCATCGCGGCGAGACCTTCCGGCGGCTGGTTCGCCGTCATCGCCATGAGCAGCGGCGAGCGGACTTCCGCGAGACGCGCGGCTTCCGCCCAGTCGGCCATCGACGCTGCGTGTTCGATGGCGTTGGTGAGCGCGTTCAGCCGCCCGATCAGTTCGTGCTGTTCCATTTGTCCGCCTCGTACGCGCTGCTTACTTGTTGTTCGACAATGCGCCGGCGCTGTTCGTGCCGCCGAACAACTGCGTCAGGTATTGCGAATTGTTGTTCATCGTCGCCATCAGCGTGTTCAGCGCGGTGAATTGCGCCTGGTACTGGTTCGTCAGCTGAGTCGTGTAGTCCGCCAGATTCGACTGCTGTTGCGCGATGCTCTTCAGGTCGGCGTTGAGCGCGGAGGTCCGCACGTCGATCAGGCCGCCCGTCTGGGTGAATTGGGTGATGGCCGTCGACATTTGCGCGCCGATGCCGTTTGTCGAGTTGAACAGTGCGGCGACGCCCGCCGCGTTGTTCTGCAGCGCGGTATTGAGCTTGGTGCTGTCGGCCTGCAGCGTGCCGTCGGCCTGCAGCGTGATGCCGATCGACGACAGCGTCAGCGTCGAGTTGCCGCTCTTCACGCCGGTCGTGACGAGCGATGCGAGCGTGTTCTTGATCGTGTTCAACGTCGAGTCGCCGAGTAGCGGGCCCTGCGTAGTCGCGCCGGACGTGAACTGGGTGAGCGTGCCCATCGTCGTGACGAGGGTGTTGTACAGGCTCACGAAATTGTTGATCGCCGTGGCTTGTGACTTCGTGTCGGGCGCGATCGTCAGGGTCTGCGCCTGCGCGTCGCCGACCGCGGCGGACGTCAGGTTCAGCGTGACGCCGGCGATCGCGGTATTGACCGTGTTGGTCGCGCTCGTTGCGCCGATGCCGTTGATCGAGAATGCGGCATCCTGCCCGGGCGTGCTCTGTGACCATGCGGCATTGGTGTTGGCGGACGTGTAGGTCGACGGACCGCCGTTCTGGCCGGGGGCGGACGTGACGCCGAGATTCGACAGTCCGGCGTCCCCGCTCAGATTGCTGACTGCGACGCTGATCGTGTTGGCCGCGCCGGTCGACGCCGAACTCAGCACCAGGTGGGCGCCGTCGGTGCCGGTGACGACCGTGGCGGTGATGCCGGGGTTGCCCGATGCGCCGTTGATCGCCGCCGCGATGCCGGCCACCGTGTTGTTCGAGCTGTCGATGTTGACGGAAAACGACTGGTTGCCGAGCGACAGGGCCAGCGTGCCGCTGCCGAGGCCCTTGGTCGGGTCGGTGAAGCCGACCGACGACAGTGCCTGCGCGGATGCGACCCGGCTCACGTTCACGGTGTAGGTGCCGGCGACCGCGCCCTGGCCGGCCGTCGCGGTGAGGCCGTTGCCGCTTGGCGTCGCGGTGAAGGTGCTCTGCAGCGTGCCGTTGGTGAGCGTCGCGAGGCCGGCCTGCAGCGCGCTCAATGCGGCCGACAGCGTGCCGTACGCGGAAATCTGGGTGTTGTCGGAGGTTTGCTGCGTGGTCAGCGCGGATGTCTGGCCTGCCGTTTTCGCGTTCACGAGCGCCGTCACGAGGGAGTTGACGTCCATCGTCGTGTTGCCGGTCGAGCCGCTGATGATCGACTGCGCGGCTTGCTGAAGCGCGCTGTCCGCGCTGGCGCTGGACGTACTGGTGTTGACGGTGGACATATGATGGCTCCGTGCCCCGGATGAGCGATGCGTATGTGGTTATCGAACGCGTAGTGCGAGAAGGCCTGCGGTGTTGCGATTCGGTTGATTCCGGCCCGTACAGGCCAAAGCGCCCGGGGCGCCGCGCGTTGCTTTGCGCGAGGCCCCGGGCGTGACAGCGGAAAGCGATATTACTGCAGGAGCTTCAGGACCTGCTGCGGCAGCGAGTTCGCTTGCGCGAGCACCGAGATACCGGCCTGCTGCAGCACCTGTGCCTTGCTCAGGTTCGCGGTTTCCTGCGCGAAGTTCGCGTCCTGGATTTGCGATTGGGCTTGCGACAGGTTGGTCGACTGCGTTTGCTGCGTCGTGCTGATCGCGGTGAAGCGGTTTTGCGCGGCGCCGAGGTTTGCCTGCAGGTTGTTGACGGCTGCCAGCGCGTTGTCGATCGACTCCATCGCGAGGTTTGCGCCTGCGGTCGAGCTGATGTCGATGCTTGCGACCGTGCCCGGCTTGTTCGCTGCGTTGATCGAGGCGGTGGTGCCGGTGACGCTTGCCAGGTTCGACGGAACGGCATAGGCGGTGCCGCCAGTCAGCGCGTTAGCGAGTCCCAGCGTGTCACCGAAGCCGGCGTTGGCGGATTCCGTGAACAGCGAACCAATGCCGGTCGCGTCGCCGGCCTTGGCAGGCGTGGCCTCTTGCGAGATGTCCGCGCCATTCGAGCCGATCAGGAAGCCGCCGTTGCCGTCCGCGTAGATTTGCAGCGACGTGATGGCCGGCGTGCCGCTGCCGGTGTAGGCCGTGCCGTCTGCGTTCAGGCTCAGGCCGGTCAGTTCGCCGAGCTTCGTGCCGCTCGTCGCGAGATCCGCCGTCGCGGTTGCCTTGCTCGTTGCGCTCAGTGCAGCAATGTTCTGCGTCGCGCCTGCAAGGCTTGCAGCCTGAGACTGCGTGTTCGACGTTGCTGCGAGGGCACCTTGCGGCGACAGCGTCAGCGGTGCCGGCGTAGTCGCATTGCCGGTCGTGCTCGCGCCGAACAGGTTCGAGACGGCGCCGCTCTTCAGTGCCTGATTGTTTTGATCCGTGAACTGGAAGCCACCGTTGCCGTCGGCGATCACGTTGATCTGGGTGATCGCTGCCGTGCCCGAGCCGGTATAAGCGGTGCCGTCGCTGTTCAGAGCGATGCCGGTGTACGATCCCAGCGTCGAGCCTTGGGTCGCGACGCCGCTGCCGAGCGACGCAGCCGACAGGCTTTGCGACAGGTTCAGGTTGATCGTCTGGCCAACGTTCGCGCCGACCTGGAAGCTGATGTTGCCGGCCGAACCGTCGAGCAGGTTCTTGCCGTTGTAGTTCGTCTGCGAAGCGATACGGTTCACTTCCGAGATCTGCTGTGCGACTTCGGTCTGCAGTGCCTGCTGGTCGCTTTGCGACAGCGAGCCGCTCGAGGATTGCACCGCCAGCTGGCGGATACGCTGCAGGCTCGACGTGATCTGCGACAGGCCGCTCGATGCGGTCTGGATCATCGACACGCCGTCGTTCGCGTTCGACACGCCCTGGTTCAGGCCGTTGATCTGCGTTTGCATGCGGGTCGCGATTGCGAGGCCTGCCGCGTCGTCGGCCGCGCTGTTGATGCGCTTGCCCGAGGACAGGCGGGTGATTGCCTGCGACAGGGCGTTTTGCGAGCCGTTGAGGTTCTGCTGTGCAACCAGCGAGTTGATGTTGCTATTGATTCCGAGCATGGAAATTCTCCTGTTTAAGCCGAAAGCCCTGGAAAGCCGTTTTGGCATCGGCGGAAGCACTCGTTCATTGCTGGCCGCCTCAGAGCAGGATTTCGGCGGCCCAAAACAAAACTTGAGGGCACCGTTGTCATTCGGCCCGATTTTTTGTCGTTCTTTGTCATTTCGACCGGACCCGACACGGCGCCGGATAAAAACGGGGGCGGAATGGCTCGGCTACGATGTGGCGCGGATGCGCACGTGCAATCGACAAAAGGATGGTTTTGTCTGTGATTCCCTGCTATGATGGCGGGCTGAATTGAGATTTTCTGTCACGCCTATGCCGTTACGGCATTCCTGCTGGCAGTCAAACGCGGCGCTGCACGCGGCTTGTGAAGCGTACTCGCGGTGCTTTCCGCCTCTCATTTCCGGCCTCCGAGGCCGTATTTCCGCTCGTTTCGCCTGTTGTGGGAACGCCCGGATGGCCGGTGCGTGGCGCTTGGCCGCTACGTTTTTGACCGTTTAAGCAATTTAGGAACGACATGACGACGATTCTTCTGAAAGAAAACGAGCCGTTCGAAGTGGCGATTCGCCGCTTTCGCCGTGCTATCGAAAAAAATGGCCTGATCGCTGAACTGCGCGAACGCCAGTCCTACGAAAAGCCGACCGCAGTCCGCAAGCGCAAGAAGGCAGCAGCCGTCAAGCGCCTGCACAAGCGCCTGCGCAGCCAGATGCTGCCGAAGAAGCTCCACTAAGAGCGTCTCCGGTTCGCCGCGAAACGGCGGAGTGTGCTTCGAAAGAAGCCGCTCCGCCGTTTTGCTTTTTGGCGCCGGTTTGGCGGTTTCGACCGGCGGTCCGGGCCGCCGGTCGCCTCGCTCAGAAGTCGATTTTCGCGTTCAGGCTCACCGTGCGCGGATCGCCCGGCTTCACATAATCGGCGTACTGGTATTCCCAGTAGCGGCGGTTCAACGCGTTGTCGATCGATGCGCGCAGCGTCACGTCGTGGCGGCCGATGCGCGTCAGGTAGCGCGCGCCTGCGTTGACGACGAGGAAGCCGGGCGCGTCGAGCCCGCCCGCCGCGCGTAGCGGCGTCGCGCCGGTGAATTTCGCGTCGATGCCGAGCGTCAGGCCCGGAACGCCCGGCACTGCATATCCGAGGTCGCCCGCGAGCACGAAGCGCGGTGCGCCCGCGACGCGGTTGCCGTTGTTGCCGATCCCGTTCGCATACCACGCGTCGAGCAGCATCGCGTCGACGCCGGCGTGCCAGCGCGCGCCGAGTTTCGCGCGCGCGCCGAATTCGATCCCCTGGATCACCGATTCTCCATCCTGCACGTACACGTTCGCGGCGTTCGCATATTCGGCGCTGCGCTCGACGCGGAACAGCGCGGCCGTCGCGCTCCAGCGCGCATGCTCGCTCTTGATCCCCAGTTCGTACTGCTTGCTGCGCAGCGGCTTGAGAGTCTGGCCGGCGTTGGCGTAAACGTCGTTCACGCGGCTGCCGGGCTCGAGCGATTCGGCGTAGCTCGCGTATGCGGTAGTGGTCGGCGCGAGCTTGACCATCACCGCGAAGGTGGGCGTCATGACGCCGTTCTGGCTGTAGCCGGGATCCTCGGCACCGCTCGACTCGAACGAGCGCTGCTCGTAGTTCATGTAGCGCACGCCGGCGAGTACCGACCAGCGCTCGGTGAGTTGCACGGTGTCGCTCGCGAACAGCGATTTTTGCGTGATCTCGCTCGTGCGGTACTGGACGAAGCCGTGCGGGCTCTCGTAGCGGTACGGGTTCGGCGAGTAGAGATTGCCCGTGCCGAGCGGCACGTACACGCTGTTTGCCGAATAGTCGTTCGTCTGTTTCTGCCATGACGCGCCGAGCACGATCTGATGGCTGAACGGGCCGGTGCGTACCTTGCCCTCGACCATCGCGCGCCACTGGCTGAAGCGGTTGTCCTCCAGCCCGGCATAACGGCTGTCCGAGTAGTCGCCGGCCGCATTCTCCAGGGACAGCGTGCTTTCGTTGCGGTCACGCGTCGACCGGCTGTAGCTGTACGCGACGTCGAGCTGCCAGTCGGGCGCAAGCTGGTACTGCAGCCCGGCCGTGTAGAGCTGCAGGTTCGTGTTCAGGTACTGGTCCTTGCCGCCGAGATTCGGCGTGCCGCCGCTGATCGTCGCGGGCAGCGCGCCGCCCGGATAGCCGCCGACGAAGATCGACGGCGTTTGGCCCGACGCGCGGCGCTCCTGATACAGCGCGCCGAACGTTACCGACAGGTCGCGCGTGAGGTTCGCCTGCAGCGCGAGCGACACGCTGTCGCGGCGAATGTTGCCGTCGTTGTACGTCTTGCCTTCCTCGTGCGTTGCGTTCAGCCGTGCGCCGAACATGTTGTCCGGCCCGAAGCGCTGGCCGAGATCGACGTGCTCGGTCCATACGGCGGTGCTGCGATAGCCGACATCGATGCTGCGCACGGGTTCGGCGGTGGGCTGCTTCGTCACGTAGTTGACGACGCCGCCAGGCGTCACGAAGCCATAGAGGAAGCCGCCGAGCCCTTTCAGCAGTTCGACGCGCTCGAGTTGCTCGTACGGCATCGTGACGCCGTACGAGATGAACGGCAGCCCGTCGATCTTGTAGCCGTTCTGCCAGTCGAGCTGCATCCCGCGCACGGTCACGTAGTTGGCCCACGCGCTGTATGCACCGCTGTTGTCGGACACGGCCGCATCGTTCGCGAACACGTCGCCGAGCTTGTACGGCTGACGTGCCTCGAGTTCTTCGGACGTCACGATGGTCGTCGAGAACGGCGTGTCGAGCTGGCGGCGCGCGCCCAGCGCGCCGGCCGACAGCTCGTCGGTCAGGTGCTGAGGCGAATCGTGTGCGGCCGTGATGTTGAGGGCCGGCAGCAGCGCGGCATCTCCGGGCGAATCGTCCGCGTGCGCGAGCGACGCGGCGAAGCAGGCGAGGACGGCCGCCATGCGGCGCGGGCGAACGGGAGGGCAGGCGAGGCAGGCGGTCATGGGAAGTTAATAAAAATGCGATTAAGAATCATTCGCGTTGCGTTAAAATGTCGCGCATCGTATCAAAACTCGCGTCACGCGCAACAATTCCATACCGCACGCAAGGACTTCCGGCCACGCATCGTCACGGCGGGACGGTTGTCGCGGCGCCTTACAGCCAATGACCTGCATCACGTCGATTCGGAGCCGCCGTTCGCGCCGGCCCGCCTTTCTTTCGCGGAGCGCGCGATGAATGCGCTCCTGCGACCGTTCCTCGTTCGCCTGCACCGCTGGTTCGGCCTGGCGATCGCGCTGCTCCTGTGCGTCGCGGGCCTCACCGGTGCGCTGATCGCCTGGGATCACGAACTCGACGCCGCGCTGAACCCGGATTTCTACGTCGCGCGCAGCGATGTCGCACCGCTGACGCCGCTCGCGCTCGCGGCGCGCATCGAAGCTGCCGATCCGCGCGTCCAGGTGACCTACCTGCCGCTGGCGACCGAGCCGGGACACACGCTGCAGGCGGGCGTGATGCCGCGCGCCGATTCGAAGACCGGCCGGTTGCCCGTGCTCGACTTCAACCAGATCGCGGTCGATCCCGCGACGGGCGCCGTGCAGGCGCGCCGCGAATGGGGCGCGCTGTCGCTCGCGCGGCTCGATCTGATGCCGTTCATCTACCGGCTGCACTATTCGCTGTTTCTGCCCATGTATGGCGGGATCAACTTCGGGTTCTGGGTGATGGGCATGGTCGGCATCGTCTGGGCGCTCGACAGCCTGATCGCGCTGGTGCTTGCGTTTCCGAGCCCGAAGAGCTGGCGCAAGTCGTTCGCGTTTCGCGTGCGGCGCGGCGGTTATCCGCTCGTGTTCGACCTGCACCGCTCGGGTGGCGTCTGGGTGTGGGGGCTGCTGCTGGTCGTTGCGGTCACATCGATCTCGATGAATCTCGCCGTCCCGGTCGTGCGTCCGCTCGTGTCGCTGGTTTCACCGCTTGCCGAGACGCCGTACACGAATCCCGAGCATTTTCCGCCGGCCCCGCTGGGCAGTCAGGTGCTGCCGCGTGAGCGGATCGTCGAACTCGCGCGCTCGGCCGGACGCGAAGCCGGGATCGCCGCACCGCCTGGCGCGCTGCTGTTCGCGCCGGCGATGAATGTTTACGCGGTCGGGTTCTTTACGCCCGGCAACGATCACGGCGACGTCGGGCTCGGCAACGCGTGGCTCTACTGGGATGCGGTGACCGGCAAGCCCGTTGCCGCACAGGTGCCGGGTCGCGGCTCGGCCGGCGACCTGTTCATGCAGGCGCAGTTTCCGCTGCACTCGGGGCGGATAGCCGGCGTGGCGGGCCGTATTGCGGTGAGTGTGCTCGGCATCGTCATCGCGATGCTCAGCGTGACGGGTATCTGTATCTGGGTGAAGAAGCGCAGCGCACGGGGGCGGGCGGCGCGCAGCGTGCGTGCGGGCAGCCGCGCCGACGTCGTCACGCGTGACGCGCCCGGCGACAGGCCCGGTCGCGACGGGGCGCGGGCGACTGCCGATGCCCGGCGGGTCGCCGATCCGGCGGGCCGATAAGGCCTCGCCGCTTTCAGCCCGCGTTGCGGCGCCGTGCCGACTGCTTGCCGCCGAGCGCCGCGCATTGCGCGTGGCACGGGCAGCCGACCTCGTGGTCATTGACCATCCCGGTAGCCTGCATCAGCGCATAGCAGATCGTCGAGCCGACGAACTTGCAGCCGTACGCCTTCAGCGCCTTGCTGAGCGCATCGGACTCGACGGTCGACGCGGGGGCGTCGCGATACGATTCCCACGCGTTCTGGATTGGCGTATGGTCGACGAACGACCACAGGAATTGCGCGAGCGACCCGTGCTCGTCGCGAATGCGCTGCACGGCCCGCGCATTGGTCACCGTGGATTCGACTTTCGCGCGGTTGCGCACGATACCGGGATTCTCGAGCAGTTTCTCGATGCGCTTCGGCGTGAAGCGTGCGACCGCGTCGACGTCGAAGTCCGCGAATGCTTCGCGATAGCCGGCTCGCTTGTTCAGGATCGTCGACCATGACAACCCCGCCTGCGCACCCTCCAGAATCAGCATTTCGAACAGATGGCGGTCGTCATGCGACGGCACGCCCCACTCGGTATCGTGATAGTGAGCATCCGCTTCCGTCTTCACCCAATTGCACCGCTGCGACATCGTCAGCCTCGTTCCAGTGTCGATTCGATCGCGTCAGCATAGCGGAAGCCCCCTGCACGGGATAGCTGGCGAACGGCAGATGGGCGCGCGGTGCCGATCCGGTTAAGCTTGGCGCCTGTTCGAATCAGCGGGGTCAAGGCATGACGGCATTACTTTTTGCGATCGGGGTCGACGGCGGCGGCACGGGCACCCGCGTGGTACTGGCCGATCGGCACGGGAAAGAGCTCGCGCAGGGGCGTGGCGGTCCGTCGGGCCTTGGTCTCGGCATCGAGCGCGCGTGGGCATCGATCGGCGCGGCCTGTGCCGACGCGTTCGGGCGCGCGGGATTCGCGTTCGACTGGTCGCAGTGCGCGCTCGGCTGCGGGCTCGCGGGCGTCAACAATGCCGCGTGGCTCGCCGCGTTCCGCGCGCAGGCGCCGCTCGGCGCGCTCGCGATCGAGAGCGACGCCTATACGACCGTCGTCGGCGCGCACGGCGGCGCGCCGGGGCTCATCGTCGCGCTCGGCACGGGCAGCATCGCGGCGTCGCTCGATGCAACGGGCACCTGCCGCATCTCGGGCGGCTTCGGCTTTCCGTCCGGCGACGAGGCGAGCGGCGCATGGCTCGGCATGCGCGCGCTCGCGTACGCGCAGCAGGCGCTCGACGGTCGCGTGCCGCGCGACGCGTTCGCCGACGCGCTGCTCGCGGAGACGGGCGCGCACGACCGCGACGCACTCGTCCAGTGGTCGTGCGATGCGAGTCAGACGATCTACGCGAGCCTTGCGCCGATCGTGCTTGCACACCGCACACATCCTTTTGCTGCCGCGCTGATCGCACAGGCCGGCGACGAGATCGGCAAGATGATCGATGCCCTCGATCCGCATCAGGCGCTGCCGGTCGCGCTGTGCGGCGGGCTGGCCGACGCGCTCGCGCCGGCGGTACCGGCGCGCTATGCCGCCCGGCTGTGCGCACCGATCGCGGACTCCGCACACGGTGCATTGCGGCTCGCGCTGCGGGCGTTGAAAGAAGCCGAAGCGGGCTGAACGAAAAAACGCCAGCCTTGCCGGTGAAGGGTGAAGGGTGAATCCCGGCACACCGTCCCCATTCCCCAACCGCCCGACGCGCCTCCGGGCGCGACGTTAAAATGACGGTTCCGCAGAATCCTGCGCGCCTTTTAGCCCGCCCGCCATGTACAAAGTCATCGCCACCGATCTCGACGGCACCCTGCTGAACAGCGACCACCAGCTCGATCCGTACACGATCGAGACCGTTCGCCGGCTCGACCGCGACGGCCTGCAGTTCGTGATCGCGACGGGGCGCCATTACGCGGACGTCGCCGGCATCCGCGACGTGCTGGGCATTCGGCCGTACCTGATCACGTCGAACGGCGCGCGCGTGCATGCGCCGGACGACACGGCGATCCATGCGCAGGACATCGATCCGGCGATCGTCCGCGGCCTCGTGCAGCCGGGCGTGGTCGGCGCGCACGGGCGCGTGATCGTCAACCTGTTCACCGACCGCGGCTGGCTGATCGATCGCGACGCGCCGCACCTGCTCGAATTCCACCAGGATTCGGGTTTTCAGTACGACGTGATCGACATGGCCGCGCACGACGGCGCCGATATCGCGAAGGTACTGTATATCGGCGAGCCGGCCGATCTGGCGGTAGTCGCCGAGCAGATGCGCGTGCAGTTCGGCGATGCGCTGTACGTTACGTACTCGCTGCCCGACTGCCTCGAAGTGATGACCGCGAACGTGTCGAAGGGCCGTGCGCTGCGCGCGGTGCTCGAGCGGCTCGGCGTCGACGCCGGCCACTGCATCGCGTTCGGCGATAACATGAACGACATCGATCTGCTCGAAACCGCCGGTCACGCGTTCATGATGAACAACGCGAATCCCGATCTGATCGCCCACCTGCCGCACATCCCGCGCATCGGCAACAACTTCGACGCGGGCGTCGCCCGGCACCTGCGCACGCTGTTCTCGCTCGAGGACACCCTCGGCGGCGTCGCCGCTTCCTGAACGGAAATGAAAAACGGGCGCCCATGGCGCCCGTCGAAATGACCTGCCTCGATATTGTTGGACAGCGTGAGGCTCGCTGCTCTGCTCGCGTGACCCCGTAGTGTTTTATTCGCTTGTGCGAGCGGATGCGGGCAACAGGTCGACGGTATCGTCGCGCCCGGCGACCAGCGGGTAAATGATCCCGGCGAGCACCGCGCCGATCAGCGGCGCGACCCAGAACAGCCAGAGCTGGCCGATCGCATCGCCGCCGACGAACAGCGCCGGGCCGGTCGAGCGGGCCGGGTTCACCGACGTGTTGGTGACCGGAATCGAGATCAGGTGGATCAGCGTCAGGCACAGCCCGATCGCGATCGGCGCGAAACCGGCCGGCACACCGCGCTTGTCGGTCGCACCGAGAATCACGAACAGGAAGAAGCCCGTCATCACGACTTCGCAGATGAACGCCGCGCCGAGCGAGTAGTGGCCGGGCGAGCGATCGCCGAAGCCGTTCGTCGCAAAACCGCTGCCGACGACGTCGAAGCCCGGCTTGCCGGAAGCAATCAGATACAGGACGAACGCGCCGATCGTGGCGCCGACGACTTGCGCGACGATGTACGGTGCGAGATCGCGTGCCGGGAAGCGGCCGGCGACCGTCAGGCCGACGCTCACGGCGGGATTCAAATGGCAACCCGAAATATGGCCGATCGCGAATGCCATCGTCAGCACGGTCAGGCCGAATGCAAGGGCGACACCGGCAAAACCGATACCGAGGCCCGGAAAGGCGGCAGCCAGCACGGCGCTTCCGCACCCGCCGAGCACCAGCCAGAACGTGCCGAATACCTCTGCAGCCAGGCGCTGAGAAAGATTCATGTAAGGACCTCGTTCGAGTGGATTGATGACAATCGGACGACGCGCTGAATAATCCCGTCGCCCGGAATTGGTCTGGATTATAGGAAATGAATCGGCTCGGCGAGGGTCAACGATTGTTAAATTTGAATGGCTGACGAATGGCTCTTATTAGAATAAGTCCGCATTCTCGATATAGTTGAATTGGTTAAAGATGACGGTATTAATTTCGAAGGGCAGCGCGTCAGTGCAGATGACGTAACGGGTGTCGATGTTCCGGCCGGACTCGCCGGAACCGCATCATGGAAAAGGGGAGTCGAAAAATGTCTCAATACGCGAAACTCAAGGCGCAGATCGCGGATCTGCAGGCACAGGCGGAAGATGTGCGGCGTCAGGAAGTGGCGGCGGTGATTGCCGACGTCCAGCGAATGATTGCCGAATATGGCCTCACGGCCCAGGACCTGGGCTTCGCGGAACGAGCGCGGCGCGGTCGCCCGCCGAAAAAGGCACCGTTGCCGCCGAAATATCAGGATCCGAAGTCGGGTGCGACCTGGAGTGGCCGCGGCAAGCCGCCGAATTGGATCGTCGGAAAAAACCGCGATCGTTTCCTGATCGAATGACCGGTAAAAAAGAAAGAGCCGCATCGAGGATGCGGCTCTTTGCTTTTACACGCCGAATTTCGGCGCGAATTTTACAGAATATTTCCGGATGAATTTCGGCGTCAGGCGCTCGCGACCCGGCGCAAGGTCGGCTGTTTTGCCGCCGTGCAAAGCGATTCGTAAGTTTCGACATAACGTCGCGCCATCGCTTTAGCACTGAAGCGCGTGTCGAAACGCGCACGAATCGCGTCGCGCGACAGGCTGTCGATCCGGTGCAGCGCACCCACTGCGCCCTGCACGTCCTCGACGATGAAGCCGGTCAGGCCATCCTCGATCACCTCCGGCACCGAGCCGCGGTTGAACGCCACGACCGGCGTGCCGCAGGCCATCGCCTCGATCATCACCAGGCCGAACGGCTCCGGCCAGTCGATCGGGAACAGCAGCGCCTTCGCACCCGACAGGAACGCGGGTTTCTGCGCCTCATTGATCTCGCCGATGAATTCCACGTGCGCTTCGCCGAGCAGCGGCTCGATCACTTCCTTGAAGTAGTCGGCGTCGGCCTTGTCGACCTTCGCGGCAATCTTCAGCGGCAGCCCGCTTTGTGCGGCGATCCTGATCGCGGTGTCGACGCGCTTTTCGGGACAGATCCGGCCGAGGAAGGCCAGATATTCGGGCTTCACGTCGGGCTGCGGCGTGAGCAGCGTGTCGGGCAGTCCGTGATACACGGTGCCGGCCCACGCGGCCTGCGGCAGCGGCTTGCGCTGCGAGTTCGAGATCGACACGACCGGCGATTCCGGGAACGCGTCGAACACCGGCTGCAGTTCCGGCAGGTCGAGCCGGCCGTGCAGCGTCGTCACGTATGGCGTATCGAGACGCGACATCAGCGCGAACGGCAGGTAGTCGAGGTGGAAGTGCAGCACGTCGAATTCGTGCGCGACGCGAGCGACCTGCTCGATGAGCCGCATATGGGGCGCCATCGAATCGCGAATCGACGGGTCGAGCCGCAGTGCGCGCGGCCACGCCGCCTCGAGACGGGCGGTCGTGACGGAGTCGCCGCTGGCGAACAGCGTCACGTCGTGGCCAAGCTCGACGAGCGCCTCGGTGAGGTAGGACACGACACGCTCGGTGCCGCCATAGAGTTTCGGCGGGACAGCTTCGTAAAGCGGCGCGATCTGGGCAATACGCATGGGCGTTCTCCAGTGTCGACCAGCATGAGCGCTCGAATGCGTATGCTGGTCCGATGAAAGGGTTGCGGAACTCGCCGACGCATGCTTTCTGCGGTACGTGGCCGGGTCCGTGGCGCGGTGCGCGGGACGCCGGGCGGCAAGCTGCGGGGCGGGCCGGCGCGGCTGACGCCGCCGCCTATTGGAGTCCATTATCGATACCGCCTTCCGGGGTTCGAGTGTTTTTTCAAACACTTAAGGCTTGTTACACGATGAAATACGCGAAAACCCCGATAAAAAGGGCGCAGAAACACGAAGCGGGATGGCCGCAACTATTGTTGCGCTATCGTGAAAAAGCACTATAATTTTTACCGATTCGCTCGCCGGCAGCCTTGCCGGACGGTCTTTTGCCGAATTCGCCCGACGCCGAAACCCATTCGGCCGAATCCGCGCCCCGCATGCCCCTCCGCTTTCTTCCTTTCAATTTGCCTTGTCGGAAAAATTCCTACACGGTTTACAGACAAATCCTGCATGGCATACGCCACTTCGCTGATACCGGCGTAAATGCCGTTTGGCCAAAATTCGCCCTGTAAGACTATAAACGTGCCGACCCGGCGCCGAGGGCGCCCTGATCGAGCAAACGTTTTCATAACACGAAAGGCCAAAGCAAAGTTTTTAACGGGGGAATCATGAGCGCTACCAGCGAAATGCTCAGTGAGATCAAAGAGGTCAACCTGTCGTACCTCCTCCTCGCGCAGCGCCTGCTGCGGGAAGACAAAGCGATGGGCATGTTCCGCATGGGAATCTCGCAGGAACTGGCCGACGTGCTCGCGAACCTCACGCTCGCCCAGACCGTGAAGCTCGCCGCGTCGAACCAGATGCTGTGCCGTTTCCGCTTCGACGATCACGCGTTGCTGTCCTCGCTCGCCGACAAAGGGCGCAGCGATGTGGTCGCGCACGCGCATTCGGCCATCCTGATGGCCGGCCAGCCGGTCGAAAGCATCCGCTGATCCTTCCCCGCCTTGCGGTTCGTCCCGGCGCAGCGCGCCGGCGGGCAGCGTATTGGCCACTCATCCGAACAACGTCAAGCGGACGGTTATTCACCATGGCAAGCAAAAGCGTCGTGATCGAGGTGAAGGAAATCACCCTCGCCATCGAACTGATCGAACTGGGCGCCCGGCTGCAACTGCTGGAGGCGGAGACGAGCCTGTCGCGCGACCGCCTGATCAAGCTGTACAAGGAACTGAAGGGCGTGTCGCCGCCCAAGGGGATGCTGCCGTTCTCGACCGACTGGTTCATGACGTGGCAGCCGAACATCCACTCGTCGCTGTTCTACAACATCTACCGGTTCATGCAGGACCACGGTGGATGCGAGCCGATCCAGTCGATCGTGAAGGCGTACCGGCTATATCTGGAGCACGTGAACCTGTCCGGCGACGAGGCTGCGCTGAGCCTCACGCGCGCGTGGACGCTCGTGCGTTTCTTCGACTCCGGGATGCTGCAGACGACCCCGTGCACGCGCTGCGGCGGTCACTTTGTCGCGCATGCACATGATCCGCATCAAGGTTTCGTCTGCGGCCTGTGCCAGCCGCCGTCGCGCGCGGGCAAGACCCGCAAGGCCGCAGCCGCACGCGCGGAGCTGGCCGCCGCGGCCGCCTGAGCGCCGCCGGGCGCGGGGCGGGCGGAGCCGGGCGGCTCCCGCGCGCCGCGCGAACCGCCCGGGATTGCTGGTAAACACCGCCGCGCCGCCGTCCCACGACAGCCAAAGTTTTCCCGACGACTGCCGTAAACCTGTTTAACGGCGGTCTCCCCGCCGGTCTTTCGTGAGGGACAGGCAGTGCTGATTATCGTGGGAACACTCGTGACGCTGTTGTCCGTCTTCGGCGGTTATGCGCTGGCAGGCGGGCATCTGGGCGCGCTGGTCCAGCCGCTCGAGATCCTGATGATCGTGGGCGCGGGCGTCGGCGCGTTCGTCCTCGGCAACGGCATGAAGACCATCAAGGCGACGCTGCGCGTGCTCCCGACGCTTTTCAAGAGCTCGAAGTACACGAAGGACGTCTATATGGAGCTGATGGCGCTGTTGTACGTCGTGCTCGCGAAGGCGCGCAAGGAAGGCACGCTGACGCTCGAGGCCGACATCGACGATCCGGACAAGAGCCCGATCTTCACGCAATACCCGAAGATCCTCGCCGATCGCCACATCGTCGAATTCCTGACCGACTACCTGCGCCTGATGGTGGGGGGCAACATGAATGCGTTCGAGATCGAGAGCCTGATGGACGAGGAGATCGAGACGCACCACACGGAAGGCGAAGCGCCCGCGCACGCGCTGATGCGCGTCGGCGACGCGATGCCGGCGTTCGGGATCGTCGCGGCCGTGATGGGTGTCGTGCACACGATGGCGTCGGCCGACAAGCCGCCGGCGGTGCTCGGCGCGATGATCGCGCAGGCGCTGGTCGGCACGTTCCTCGGGATCCTGCTGTCGTACGGGCTGATCGGGCCGCTCGCGAGCCTCGCGGAGCAGCGCGTCGCCGAATCGACCAAGATGTTCCAGTGCATCAAGGTGACGATCCTCGCGAGCCTGAACGGCTATGCGCCGGCGATCGCGGTCGAGTTCGGCCGCAAGGTGCTGTTCTCGACCGAGCGTCCGTCGTTTGCCGAGCTCGAAGAGCACGTGCGCCGCGTGAAGGCGAAGTGACACGGAGCGCCCGATGAGCAAGAACACGGATCGCGCGATCGTCGTGAAGAGGGTGGCGCCGCAGAAGAAGGGCCACCACGGTGGCGCGTGGAAGCTCGCGTATGCGGATTTCATGACCGCGATGATGGCGTTCTTCCTGCTGATGTGGCTGCTGGGCTCGGTCACGCCGGTGCAGCTGAAGGGAATCGCCGACTATTTCAACACGCCGCTGAAGGCCGCGTTGTTCGGCAGCGGCGATCGCAGCTCGCAGGAAGCGAGCATCATCAACGGCGGGGGGCGCGACCTGTCGAGCCTCGATGCGGGCACGCTGCGCCGCACGGACGGCACGACGCCGCTTGCGGAGCGCGTCGCGAAGCCGATCGACGAGCAGTCGCACGCGCAGGCGCAGGGTGCGCTCGAGCGGCTCGAGCAGGCGCGCCTGCACGACCTGCAGATCAAGCTGATGGCCGCGATCGAGGCGAACCCGACGCTGCGCCAGTTCAAGCAGCAGATCCGCATCGATTCGACGCTGATGGGCTTGCGCATCGAGATCGTCGATACGCAGAAGCGGCCGATGTTCGCGATGTCGAGCGACCACGTCGAGCCGTACATGCGCGACATCCTGCGCGAGATCGGCAAGACCCTGAACGATGTGCCGAACCGGATCATCGTCCAGGGCCACACCGACGCCGTGCCGTACGCGGGCGGCGAAGGCGGCTACAGCAACTGGGAGTTGTCCGCCGACCGTGCGAACGCGTCGCGCCGCGAGCTGATCGCGGGCGGCATGGACGAGGCGAAGGTGATGCGCGTGCTCGGCCTCGCATCGACGCAGAACCTGAACAAGGCCGATCCGCTCGATCCGGAAAACCGCCGGATCAGCGTGATCGTGCTGAACCGCAAATCCGAAGACGCGCTGATGCGCGACGACCAGACGACCACGACGCTGTCGGCCGACGCGGCGGGCTCGAAGCTGCTGGCGCAGCAGCTCGGCGGCCCGTCGGCGGCGGCGCGACCGGCGCTCGCGAGCGCCGCCGCCGTGGCGCCGAAACCCTGACGTTTCCCAGATTCCGAGACAGACATGATCCGAACCATTCTCGCCATCGACGACTCCGCGACCATGCGTGCGCTGCTGCAGGCGACGCTTGCGCAGGCGGGCTACGACGTGACGGTGGCGCCGGACGGCGAAGCCGGCTTCGACATGGCCGCCACCGTTGCGTACGACCTGGTGCTGACCGACCAGAACATGCCGCGCAAGAACGGGCTCGAAGTGATCACCGCGCTGCGCAAGCTCACCGCGTATGCGGACACGCCGATCCTCGTGCTGACAACCGAGGGCAGCGATGCCTTCAAGAACGCCGCGCGGGACGCGGGCGCGACGGGCTGGATCGAAAAGCCGATCGACCCGGCCGTGCTGGTCGATCTGGTCGCGACGCTCTCCGAGCCGGCGGCTTCCTGACATGAATGCGACGAACCCAACCGGTGACCGGGCATGACTCTCGACATCACGCAGTTCTACCAGACCTTTTTCGACGAAGCGGACGAGCTGCTCGCGCAGATGGAGCAACTGCTGCTGAACCTCGACGTCGGCTCGCCCGACCCCGAGGATCTCGCCGCGATCTTTCGCGCCGCGCATTCGATCAAGGGCGGCGCGGCGACCTTCGGCTTTTCCGCGCTGACCGAGACGACGCACATCCTCGAATCGCTGCTCGACCGCGCGCGCAACCATGAGCTGACGCTGACCAAGGAAATGGTCGACGCATTTCTCGAGACCAAGGACGTGCTGTCCGACCAGCTCGTCGACTATCGGGCGAGCGCCGAGCCGGACGCGGCGGCCGCCGCGGCGATCTGCGCGAAGCTCGAACGGCTGAAGGCCGAGAGCGGCGCGGGCGCATCCGACGCCGCGCCTGTCGCGCCCGCCGTCGCTGCGGCCGCACCGGCGCGTGCACCGGCGCCGGCCATCACCGGTGGCGCGCCCGATCACGTGGTCGAGCAGGCCGTCGCGGCCACGCATCCGGCGGCCGACCTGACCGCTGCCGCCGGCGCCGCCGAAGACGGCCCGCACCTGAAGATCACGCTGAAGGGCGTCGACGCGAAAGACCAGGCGCTGCTCACCGAAGAGCTCGGCAATCTCGGCGTGATCGTCGGCCGCGAGGAAGCGGGTGCCGACCTGACGCTGTGGCTCGAATCGGACGTGCCGTCCGACGACATCGTCGCCGTGTGCTGCTTCGTGATCGACGACAGCCAGATCCGCGTCGCACGCGGCACCGCGCCGGCCGCACCCGCTGCGGCGCCGGCCGCGGCCGAACCCGCCGCGCGGGGCGAGGTGTTCGCGCCGGCCGCTGCCGCGCCGCAATCGCCGGCGCCCGCCGCCCCGGAGCCGGTGCAACCGGCGCCACCGGCTCCGCACGCGGAACCCGCCGCATCGGCCGCCGCGCACCATGACGACAAGCGCGCGCGCCCGGCCGCCGTGGCTGCGTCGGGCGCCGAAGGCAGCTCGATCCGCGTGGGCGTCGAGAAGGTCGACCAGCTGATCAACCTCGTCGGAGAGCTCGTGATCACGCAGGCGATGCTGGCGGAAACGGCCAGCGCGTTCGATCCGGCGCTGCACGATCGCCTGTTCAACGGCATGGCGCAGCTCGAGCGCAACGCGCGCGACCTGCAGGAAGCGGTGATGTCGATCCGGATGATGCCGATGGACTACGTGTTCAGCCGCTTCCCGCGGCTCGTGCGCGACCTCGCCGGCAAGCTCGGCAAGCAGGTCGAGCTCGTCACGTTCGGCCAGGCGACCGAGCTCGACAAGAGCCTGATCGAGCGGATCATCGACCCGCTTACGCACCTCGTGCGCAACAGCCTCGACCACGGGATTGAGACGGTCGACAAGCGCGTGGCTGCCGGCAAGGATGCGGTCGGCCAGCTCGTGCTGTCGGCCGCGCATCACGGCGGCAACATCGTGATCGAGGTCAGCGACGACGGCGCGGGCCTGAACCGCGAACGGATCCTCGCGAAGGCCGCGAAGCAGGGCATGCAGGTGCCCGACAACATGTCCGACGACGAAGTGTGGAACCTGATCTTCGCGCCGGGCTTCTCGACCGCCGAGACGGTGACCGACGTGTCGGGCCGCGGCGTCGGGATGGACGTCGTGAAGCGCAACATCCAGTCGATGGGCGGTCACGTCGAGATCACGTCGCAGGCCGGCCGCGGCACGACCACGCGGATCGTGCTGCCGCTCACGCTCGCGATCCTCGACGGGATGTCGGTGAAGGTCGGCAGCGAGATCTTCATCCTGCCGCTGAACTTCGTGATGGAGTCGCTGCAGCCGTCGATCGACGACATCTACACAGTCGGCAACGGCGAGCGCGTGGTGCGCGTGCGCGGCGAATACCTGCCGCTCGTCGCGCTGCACGAGGTGTTCTCGGTCGAGGGCGCACGCACCGACCCGACCCAGGGGATCGTCACGATCATGGAAACCGAAGGGCGCCGCTTCGCGATGCTGATCGACGAACTGGTCGGCCAGCAGCAGGTGGTCGTGAAGAACCTCGAAACCAACTACCGCAAGGTGCACGGCATCTCGGCGGCGACCATCCTGGGCGACGGCAGCGTCGCGCTGATCGTCGACGTCGCGGCGCTGAACCGCGAAACCCGTGCGACGCACGGCGCCCGAGCCGGCGCCGAGCTCGCGATCTTCTGACTCTCGCCATTCAACCCACTGGGGGCAAACGTGTCTGCTGAAGTCCAAATGATCAATCCGGCCGCGGCGAACGCGGCCAGCAGCCGCCGCGACGCCGGGCAAGGCGATGCGACGGGCCAGGAATTCCTCGTGTTCACGCTCGGCGACGAGGAATACGGGATCGACATCCTGAAGGTGCAGGAAATCCGCGGCTACGAGAGCGTCACGCGCATCGCGAACGCGCCGGATTTCATCAAGGGCGTGATCAACTTGCGCGGCATCATCGTGCCGATCGTCGACATGCGGATCAAGTTCCATCTGGGCCGCGTCGAGTACGACCACCAGACCGTCGTGATCATCCTGAACGTCGCGCATCGCGTGGTCGGGATGGTGGTCGACGGCGTGTCGGACGTGCTCACGCTGCAGGCCGACCAGATCATGCCGGCGCCGGAATTCGGCGCGACGCTGACGACCGAGTACCTGACTGGCCTCGGCACGGTCGACGGCCGGATGCTGATCCTGATGGACATCGAGAAGCTGATGTCGAGCCGGGAAATGGCGTTGATCGAGGCGCTCGGCGCGTAAGCGCGCCGAGCGCGCAGGAACTTCGGGAGAATCCGCAATGTTGCATAACTGGTCGATCCGCACGACGCTCACGGCGGTCGGACTCATCCTCGTGTGCCTGGCTGCCGCGGTCGGCGGGCTCGGCCTCTACGCGCTCAATCATGCGAGCCGCTCGCTCGACGAGATCGCGCACGTCGACCTGCCGGCGATCCACGCGCTCGACGATACGTCGTCGTACCTGCTGCGCGCACGCGTGTCGCTCGACCGCTTCCGTTCGCTGACCGAGGCAGGCAACACGGCCGAGGCCGGCAAGGTGCTCGACCGCGCGCAGGTGCTCTACGCGAAGTCGAACGAGAACTGGCAGACGTTCCAGGCGACACCGAAGCTCGGTGTCGACCAGGCGCTCGTCGACGAGCTTTCGACGCGCTACACGGCGATCGTGAAGGACGGCGTCGAGCCGGAATTCGCGGCCGCGCGCGCGGGCGACATGACCGCGTATCACGCGGTCGCCGACACCAGGATCAGCCCGATGTTCGTCGCCTACGACCAGGCCGCGTCGGCCGTGATCGCGTCGCTGCAAAAGCATGCGAACGAGCGCCAGGCGGCGACGCAGTCGCAGATTTCGCTGATGATCGGCCTGATCGCGGCCGGCATCGCAATCGCGTTCATCGTCGTGATCGCGATCCGCTTCGCGCTGCGCGGGCTGATCGTGAAGCCGCTCGAGGATGCGATCGCGCACTTCGAGCGCATCGCCGGCGGCGACCTCACGCAACCGGTGAACGTGTTCAGCAAGAACGAGATCGGCCGCCTGTTCGGCGGCATCAAGCGGATGCAGGACGCCGTGACGACGATGGTGCAGGCCGTGCATCGCGGCACCGAGTCGATCGACGTGGGCGCGCGCGAGATCTCGACCGGCAACACCGACCTGTCGCAACGTACCGAAGAGCAGGCCGCATCGCTGCAGGAGACCGCGTCGAGCATGGAGCAGCTCACCGGCACCGTGCGGCAGAACGCGGAGAACGCGCGGCAGGCGAGCCAGCTCGCGGTGAACGCGTCCGACATCGCGACGCAGGGCGGCGAGGTGGTCGGCCAGGTCGTGTCGACGATGCAGGACATCGCGGCAAGTTCGGGCAAGGTCGTCGACATCATCGGCACGATCGAGGGCATCGCGTTCCAGACCAATATTCTCGCGCTGAACGCGGCGGTCGAAGCGGCGCGTGCGGGCGAGCAGGGCCGCGGCTTCGCGGTGGTCGCGGGCGAAGTGCGCTCGCTCGCGCAGCGCAGCGCGAGTGCCGCGAAGGAAATCAAGCAGCTGATCGGCGATTCGGCCGAGAAGGTCGAAAGCGGGTCGGCACTCGTCGCGCGCGCCGGCTCGACGATGGACGAGATCGTCCAGGCGGTGCGCCGCGTCACCGACATCATGGGCGAGATCAGCGCCGCGTCGGACGAGCAGTCGACCGGCATCGAGCAGGTCAATCGCGCGGTCGGCCAGATGGATTCGGTCACGCAGCAGAACGCGGCGCTCGTCGAGCAGGCCGCGGCGGCGGCCGCGTCGCTCGAGGAGCAGACGCGCCAGATGAAGTCGGTCGTGTCGAGCTGGCACGTCATCGGCGGCATCGCACTCGCGCCGTCGCGCAGCGCCGTGCGCCCGGCCGCGCGCGAACCGGCCGCGGCGCCTGAGCTGCCGTCGGCAAGCCGTTACGAAACCGCGCCCGCACTGCCGGCACCGCAGGCTGCCGCCCAGCACGCGCGCCGCGCCGCGCCGGCTTCGCCTGCGGCGGGCCCGGCCGCGAGCCACGAACCGAAGCGCGCGGCCGAGAGCGGCGCGCGCGCGCAGAAGGACGCGCCGGCCGCGAGCGGCTACGGCCCGCGCCTGTCGAAGACGGCCGCCGCAGCGGCGCCCAAGGCGGCTGACAAGCCTGCGCTGCTGCGTCCGGCGCTGAACGGTGAGAAGCCTGCGCTGGCAGCTGCCGGCACGTCCGACGACGACTGGGAGACCTTCTAAGTCATGCCGGACGCGCGCGCACAGTTTCGACCCGATGCACCGGACGTCTCGCCTCGCGCGGGCGAACCGGGGCGCGACTTCGCGTTCACCGGCGCGGATTTCGCACGCATCCGCGCGCTGATTCATCAACGCGCGGGGATCTCGCTGTCCGAGCACAAGCGCGACATGGCATACAGCCGTCTCGCGCGCCGGCTGCGCGCACGCGGACTCGACACGTTTCGCGACTACCTCGACCTGCTCGAGCAGGAGAACGATCCGCTCGAGTGGGAGGCGTTCACCAACGCGCTGACGACGAACCTGACCGCGTTCTTCCGCGAGTCGCACCATTTTCCGATCCTCGCGGACTTCGTGAAGGGGCGCGCCGCGCCGGTGTCGGTGTGGTGCTCGGCGGCGTCGACCGGCGAAGAGCCGTATTCGATCGCGATCACGCTGATCGAGGCGCTCGGCGAATCGGCCGCGCGCGGCGCATCGATCCTCGCGACCGACCTCGACACGCAGGTGCTCGCGAAGGCCGAGGCCGGCATCTATACCTACGACCAGGTCAAGCATCTGGCGCCGGAGCGGCTCAAGCGCTTCTTCCTGAAAGGCACCGGCGCGCAGGCCGGCCGCGTGAAGGTGCGCCCGGAGCTGCGTGCGATGATCCGCTTCGAACAACTGAACCTGACCGATGCCGACTACGGGATCGCGAAGCCGTTCGATGCGATCTTCTGCCGCAACGTGATGATCTACTTCGACAAGCCGACGCAAGGGCAGGTGCTGGCGCGCTTCGAGCCGCTCGTGAAGCCGGGCGGGCTGCTGTTCGCCGGTCATTCGGAGAACTTCACGTACGTCACGCAGGCATTCCGGCTGCGCGGGCAGACAGTGTACGAACTGACGCGCGATGCCGTGCCGGGCACGCGGGCGCGCGCGCCCGCCCGCGCCGCGGGCGCCATGCTCGCTTATGGAGGCCGCGGATGAGCGCCTTACCGATCGCGACCAATCGCTACTTCGACAATCACTTCGAACGCCCCGGCGTGAAGTTGCTGCCGAACGAGTTCTACACGACGTCCGAGGACATGGTGCTGATGACCGTGCTCGGCTCGTGCGTCGCCGCTTGCCTGCACGATCCGTTCGCGGGCATCGGCGGGATGAATCACTTCATGTTGCCCGACGACGGCGCCGATGCGGGCGCGGCCGCGTCGGATTCGATGCGCTACGGCGCGTACGCGATGGAAGTGCTGATCAACGAACTGATCAAGGCGGGCGGGCGCCGCGAACGCTTCGAGGCGAAGGTGTTCGGCGGTGCCGCCGTGCTGGCCGGAATGACGACCATCAACATCGGCGATCGCAACGCGGATTTCGTGCGCCGCTATCTCGCGCTGGAGCGCATTCGCATCACCGCGGAGGATCTGCAGGGCGTGCATCCGCGCAAGGTCGCGTTCATGCCGCATACCGGCCGCGCGCTGGTGAAGAAGCTGCGGCTGCAGGTGCCGGGCGTGACCGAGCGCGAAGCCGCGGAGGCCAACCGCGTGCGCGCCGCGCGGACGCGCGCGCACGTCGAGCTGTTCGCGGCGAAGCGGCCGGCCGCGCCGCCGCCGGTGCGGCCGCGCATCGAGCTGTTCGGCGCGCGCGGCGCCGGTGGCGCGCCGGCGACGGGCGGGAATGCCGGCGGCCCGTATGCGGCCAACCTTTCGAGAAAGCAGGAGGCATGACCGCAGTGCAGAAGATCAAAGTGTTGTGCGTCGACGACTCGGCGCTGATTCGCAGCCTGATGACGGAGATCATCAACAGCCAGCCCGACATGACGGTGTGCGCGACCGCACCCGACCCGCTGGTCGCGCGCGAGCTCATCAAGCAGCACAACCCGGACGTGCTCACGCTGGACGTCGAAATGCCGCGCATGGACGGGCTCGACTTCCTCGAGAAGCTGATGCGGCTGCGGCCGATGCCGGTCGTGATGGTGTCGTCGCTGACCGAGCGCGGCTCGGAGATCACGCTGCGCGCGCTCGAACTTGGCGCGGTGGATTTCGTGACGAAGCCGCGCGTCGGGATCCGCGACGGCATGCTCGAATACGCGGAAAAGCTCGCCGACAAGATCCGCGCGGCGTCGCGCGCCCGCGTGCGGCAGGCGCCGCAGCCGCAGGCCGCCGCGCGCGCGGCGGGCGGCCCGTCGGCCGCGCCGATGATCAACAACCCGCTCGTCAGTACCGAGAAGCTGATCATCATCGGCGCATCGACGGGCGGCACCGAGGCGATCCGCGAAGTGCTGACGCCGCTGCCGCCGGACGCGCCGGCGGTGCTGATCGCGCAGCACATGCCGCCGGGCTTCACGAAATCGTTCGCGCAGCGGCTGAACGGCCTGTGCCGGATCGCGGTGAAGGAAGCCGAGCACGGCGAGCGCGTGCTGCCGGGCCATGCGTACATCGCGCCCGGCCATGCGCACCTGCTGCTCGCGCGCAGCGGTGCGAACTACATCGCGCAGTTGTCGGAGGAACCGCCGGTGAACCGTCACCGGCCGTCGGTCGACGTGCTGTTCCGCTCGGCGGCGCAGCACGCCGGCAAGAACGCGATCGGTGTGATCCTCACGGGGATGGGGCGCGACGGCGCGGCCGGGCTGCTCGACATGAAGCGCGCGGGCGCGCACACGTTCGCGCAGGACGAGGCGAGCTGCATCGTGTTCGGCATGCCGCGCGAGGCGATCGCGCTCGGCGGCGCGGAAGAGGTGGCGCCGCTTGCGGAGATGAGCCGGCGCGTGATGGCGCGCCTCGCGACGATGGGCGACCGCGTACAGCGTGTCTGAATGAAATGTCACGGGGCGCGTGCAAGGTTGCGTGGCCCGACGGTAACGAATCTGCAAAGGAACGACGATGGACAAGAGCATGAAAATCCTGGTGGTGGACGATTTCCCGACGATGCGCCGGATCGTCCGCAACCTGCTCAAGGAACTGGGCTACGCGAACGTCGACGAAGCCGAGGACGGCGCGGCCGGCCTCGCGCGTCTGCGCGGCGGCGGCTTCGACTTCGTGATTTCGGACTGGAACATGCCGAACCTCGACGGTCTCGCGATGCTGAAGGAAATCCGCGGGGATGCGGCGCTTTCGCACCTGCCGGTGCTGATGGTCACGGCCGAGTCGAAGAAGGAGAACATCATCGCGGCCGCGCAGGCAGGCGCGAGCGGCTACGTCGTGAAGCCGTTCACGGCCGCGACGCTCGACGAGAAGCTGAACAAGATCATCGACAAGATGGCGAAGGCCGGGAGCTGACGTGAACGAGCCGATTCATGCGGCGCTCGCCGGCGCGGGGTTCAACGCCGACAGCCACGCCGAAGGCGCCGATCTCGCGAGCGACCGCATCCTCGCGCGCATCGGCCAGCTTACGCGTACGCTGCGCGATTCGATGCGCGAGCTCGGGCTCGACAAGCATGTCGAGCGCGCGGCCGAAGCCGTGCCCGACGCGCGCGACCGGCTGCGCTACGTCGCGACGATGACCGAGCAGGCGGCCGAGCGCGTGCTGAACGCGATCGAGATCGCGAAGCCCGTGCAAGAGCGCATCCAGAACGAGGCCGAGGCGCTCGACGCGCGCTGGGCGCAGTGGTACGCGGCGCCGATCGAGCACGCGGAAGTGCGCGAGCTGATGGGCGACACGCGCGCGTTCCTGCACGGTTTGCCCGAAGCGACGTCCGCGACCAGCGCGCAACTGCTCGAGATCATGCTCGCACAGGATTTCCAGGATCTGACCGGGCAGGTGATCAAGAAGATCATGGACATGGTCTACCTGATCGAGCAGCAACTGCTCACCGTGCTCGTCGAGAACATCGCGCCCGAGCGGCGCGAGCAGTTCGCGGCGACCGCGGCCGCGTTCGCGGCCGAGCACGTGAGCACGACCGGCAGTCCCGAGTCGCTGCTGAACGGGCCGCAGGTCGCGCCCGAAGGCAAGTCCGACGTGGTGCAGGACCAGGCGCAGGTCGACGACCTGCTCGCGAGCCTGGGCTTCTGACTCTGCGGCGTCGCGCCGGTCCGTCCCTGTCGTGGCGCGGCCCGGTGCACATGGCTTCCACGTCCCCCCGGGTCTGCCGCGAGCGGGCCGCGCTGCGTCGATTTGACACTCCGGCGCACTCCGCAGGCATACTACGCGTCAGCAGCAACGAAGCGTCATTCGTACGACTTTCATTGGTTGACCTGCGGCGCCGAGCTTGACAGCGGGGCCGACGGCAACGAAGCCAGTCCCTTTGGGGGGGAACGTGAAGCTGAAACGCTTGGGCTGGACCGCCGCGCATGCGGCGGTTGCAATGGGTGTGCTGTGGACCGTCCACGCACAGGCCGAACTGGGCGGCGCGCCGATGTCGCCGCCGGCGGACGATCACGCGGCCACCGTGCGCGCGCTGCAGCGCGCGATGCGCTCGGCCGACGGCGCGCAGGCGAGCGCGGCCGCCTATACCGTGCGCGAGATCGCGCTCGGATCGGGCACCGTCATCCACGAATACACGTCCACGGCCGGCACCGTGTTCGGCCTCGCGTGGCGCGGGCCGACGATGCCGGATCTGGCGTCGCTCCTCGGCAGCTATTTCCCGCAGTACACCGCCGGCGTCCAGGCGGCCCACGCCGCGCGCGGCTGGCGCGCACCGGTGTCCGTCGACACGAGCAACCTCGTGATCCGCACGGGCGGCCACATGGGCGCGTTCGCGGGCCAGGCATGGCTGCCGGCGGCGCTGCCTGCCGGGCTGACCGGCACCGACATCCAGTGACAGCGGGAGAGCGACCTTGAGAATTCCTCGTACATTCAAGCGCTGGCTCGGCCTGCTGAGCCTGGCTGCCGCGACGGCCGCGCTCGTGACAGCATGCGGCGGCGGCGACGGCGGCGACAACAACGGTAACAACGGTAATAGCGGCGGCAACCCCGGCGTATCGGACGGCAACACCGCCAATACGGCCGCGATCACCGTCGGCACCGGCGTCGCGCGCGTGATCAACATCCCGACCGTCAACGTGAAGATCTGCGTGCCCGGCACGTCGAACTGCCAGGTGGTCAACAACGTGCTCGTCGACACGGCGTCGTACGGGCTGCGGCTGGTCGGCAGCGCCGTGTCGGGCGTGCTCGGCAACCTGCCGCAGGTGACGAGCGGCGGCGCGCCGGTCGCCGAATGCGGCAAGTTCGTGTCCAGCTACACATGGGGCACGGTGCGTACCGTCGACCTGACGATCGGCTCGGAGCAGGCGAGCTCGCTGCCGGTGCAGATCATCGGCGACCTCGGCACGACCGGCGTACCGAGCTCGTGCATTAACGGCGGGACGTCGGCGAACTCGGCCAATGATCTCGGCGCGAACGGCATTCTCGGCATCGGGCCGGCGCCGGTGGACTGCGGCACGAACTGCGCGACGTCGACGTCGGCGACCTACAACAACTACTACGCGTGCCCGAACGGCAATTCGAGCTGTGCTGTCGCGCTGGTGCCGATTACGCAGCAGGTGGCCAACCCGGTCCATCGTTTCGCGACGGACAACAACGGCGTGATCGTGCAGATGCCGAGCATTTCCAACAGCGGGCAGAGCAGCGCGACCGGCCAGCTGACGTTCGGGATCGGCACGCAGAGCAACAACGCGCTCGCCGCGTCGACGGTGATGACGTCGACGACGACGGGCGACGTGAGCGCGACGTTCCTCGGCGGCAGCGCGACCGCGTTCTTCGATACGGGCTCGAACGCGTATTTCTTCAACGACTCGTCGCAGACGATGTGCTCGACCAACCCGCAGTTCTACTGCCCGTCGTCGACGGCGACCTACACGGCGACGCTGACCGGCCAGAACGGGACCACGGGCGGCGTGTCGATGTCGATCCAGAACGCCGATTCGCTGTTCGCGAACCCGTCGACGTTCGCGTTCAACGACATCGCCGGCCCGTTCGGCGCATCGGGATGGCTCGATCTCGGCATGCCGCACTTCTACGGCAAGACGATCTACTTCGGGATGGACAAGACCGCGAGCGGCGGCGCGGCACCCTACGTCGCGTTCTGATCGCGCACGCGGCACCGCAGCAAAAGGGGGCGAGCGATCGCCCCTTTTTTTATCCCCGGGGCGGCCTCGCGCGGCGTAAGGATCCAGCGCCCACGATATGAGGCCAGGCACGGATGCCCACAAGACATCGAGGAGGCAGCATCATGAGCCAGCGCTTTCAACGCATCACGCCGTTCCTTTGGTTCGACCGCGACGCCGAGGCCGCCGCCAACTTCTACGTCTCGGTGTTCGACGACGCACGCATCGTGCACGTCGCGCGCTACGGCAAGGCCGGTGCCCAGGTGTCCGGGCATGCCGAGGGCGCGGTGATGACCGTATCGTTCGAGCTCGACGGGGTGACGTTCCTCGCGCTGAACGGCGGCCCGGCGTTTCCGCTCACGCCGGCCGTGTCGTTCGTGGTGAACTGCCGCGACCAGCGCGAGATCGACCGCTACTGGGCGGCGCTGTCCGAAGGCGGCGACGAGCGCGCGCAGCAGTGCGGCTGGCTGCGCGACCGCTTCGGCGTGTCGTGGCAGGTCGTGCCGGTGCAGATGTCCGGGCTGATGACGGGCGACCCGGCGCGCGCCGAGCGCGTGATGGCGCAGGTGATGAAGATGAAGAAGCTCGATCTCGGGCTGCTGCAGCAGGCGGCGGCCGGGTAGGAACCGCGCCCGCATGCCGGCCTCGCGTGGCCGGCATGCGGGCCGGTGCGCCCTGGCGTGCGGCGCTGCCGCCTCGGGGCGGCTTGCCTCGTCGCTTCAGCTCCAGGGCGAATCCGCCGCATCGCCGCTTCCTCCCTTCCTCCGTCGACGCCTTCACCGCCCCCACCCCCGCCGCGTTGCCGTTCGTCCCCTGATTGCCCCCGCCACAAGCCCGTCCGATTCCCCGAAATACCCCCCTTTCCCGGCTTTGCTCGACCGATCGGCGTTTGACGCGCGCATGAATAATCGGTGTCACTGGAAAGCGGCATGTCGCCGTACCCGACTGGAGGCCCCGTGGCAGACGAGAGCGATCTCGACAGAACCGAAGCCGCCACTCCGAGACGCCGCGAGAAGGCGCGCGAGGAGGGGCAGGTCGCGCGTTCGCGCGAACTGGCTTCGTTCGCGCTGCTCGCGGCCGGGTTCTACGGTGCATGGTTGCTCGCGGGTCCGTCGGGTGAGCATCTGCAGACGATGCTGCGTGGCGCCTTCTCGTTCGACCGCGCCACGGCGTTCGACACGAACCGGATGTTGTCCGCGGCAGGCAGCGCGAGCGCCGAAGGCTTCGCCGCGCTGCTGCCGCTGCTCGCGCTGACTGGCGTGGCCGCGCTGGCCGCGCCGATGGCGCTCGGCGGCTGGCTGATCTCGCAAAAGACCTTCGAGCTGAAGTTCGACCGCCTGAACCCGATCTCCGGCCTCGGCCGCATCTTTTCGATCCAGGGGCCGATCCAGTTGGGGATGTCGCTCGCGAAGACGCTCGTCGTCGGCGGGATCGGCGGGATTGCGATCTGGCGCAGCAAGGACGAACTGCTCGGCCTCGCGACCCAGCCGCTCGGTTCGGCGCTCGCCGACGCGCTGCATCTGGTCGCCGTGTGCTGCGGCACGACCGTTGCCGGGATGCTGGTCGTCGCCGCGCTCGATGTGCCTTACCAAATCTGGCAGTACAACAAGAAGTTGCGCATGACGAAGGAAGAAGTGAAGCGCGAGCATCGCGAGAACGAAGGCGATCCGCACGTGAAGGGCCGTATCCGCCAGCAGCAGCGCGCGATCGCGCGGCGCCGGATGATGGCCGCCGTGCCGAAGGCCGACGTGGTCGTCACGAACCCGACGCACTTCGCTGTCGCGCTGCAGTACACGGATGGCGAGATGCGCGCGCCGAAGGTCGTCGCGAAGGGCGTGAACCTCGTCGCCGCGCGCATCCGCGAGCTCGCGGCCGAGCACAACGTGCCGCTGCTCGAAGCGCCGCCGCTCGCGCGTGCGCTGTATCACAACGTCGAACTCGAGCGCGAGATTCCCGGCTCGCTGTACTCGGCCGTCGCCGAGGTGCTTGCGTGGGTCTACCAGCTCAAGCGCTTCCGCGCGGAAGGCGGAGCGTTCCCGGCGGCGCCGGTCGATCTCGCCGTGCCGGCCGAGCTCGACAAGGGCACGTCGGTGTCGACCGACGACGCGCGCGAGGAAGCCGACGACGCACTCGGCACGCGAGGCGCGGCATGAGCACCCCGACCACCGGCCTGTTCGGCAAGCGCCCGAACCCGTTCGCCGGCACCAACCTGCGCGCGCTCGCCGGCCCGATCCTCATCTGCATGATCCTGGGGATGATGATCCTGCCGCTGCCGCCGCTGCTGCTGGATCTGCTGTTCACGTTCAATATCGCGCTGTCGGTGATGGTGCTGCTTGTCAGCATGTACACGATGAAGCCGCTCGATTTCGCGGCATTCCCCAGCGTGCTGCTGTTCTCGACGCTGCTGCGCCTGTCGCTGAACGTCGCGTCGACGCGCGTGGTGCTGCTCGAGGGCCACACCGGCCCCGACGCGGCCGGCCAGGTGATCGAGGCGTTCGGCCACTTCCTCGTCGGCGGCAACTTCGCGGTCGGCATCGTCGTGTTCGTGATCCTGATGATCATCAACTTCATGGTCATCACGAAGGGCGCCGGGCGGATCGCCGAAGTGTCCGCGCGCTTCACGCTCGATGCGATGCCGGGCAAGCAGATGGCGATCGACGCCGACCTGAACGCGGGCCTCATCAACGAAGAGCAGGCACGCAAGCGCCGCACCGCGGTTGCGCAGGAGGCCGAGTTCTACGGGTCGATGGACGGTGCGTCGAAGTTCGTGCGCGGCGACGCGATCGCCGGCCTGATCATCATGGCGATCAACGTGATCGGAGGGCTGATCGTCGGGATGGTCCAGCACGACATGAGCTTCGCCGCGGCGGGCACCAATTACACGCTGCTGACGATCGGCGACGGCCTCGTCGCGCAGATCCCCTCGCTCGTGATCTCGACGGCGGCCGGCGTGATCGTGTCGCGCGTCGCGACCGACGAGGACATCGGCACCCAGATCACCGGCCAGCTGTTCGCGAACCCGCGCGTGCTGGTCATCACCGGCTCGATCATCGTGCTGATGGGGCTGATCCCGGGCATGCCGCATTTCGCGTTCCTCGCGCTCGGCGGCGGCGCGATCTGGCTGGCACGCACGCAGACCCGCCGCGCGGCGGCCCGCGTGGCGGCCGGCGACGTGACCGAAATCGCACCGCCCGCCGCGTTGCCGGGCGAAAGCCACGAAGCGACCTGGGACGACGTGCAACTGATCGATCCGCTCGGCCTCGAAGTCGGCTACCGGCTGATTCCGCTCGTCGACAAGAACAGCGACGGCGAGCTGCTCAAGCGCATCAAGAGCATCCGCAAGAAATTCGCGCAGGAAATCGGCTTCCTGCCGCCGGTGATCCACATCCGCGACAACCTCGAGCTGCGGCCGAACGCATACCGGATCGCGCTGAAGGGCGTCGAGATCGGTACCGGCGAAGTGTTCCCGGGCCAGTGGCTCGCGATCAACCCGGGCCAGGTGACGGCCGCGCTGCCGGGCGCCGTCACGCAGGATCCGGCGTTCGGGCTGCCGGCCGTGTGGATCGACGTCGCGATGCGCGAGCAGGCGCAGGTGTACGGCTACACGGTGGTCGATGCGAGCACGGTGGTCGCGACGCATCTGAACCATCTGGTCGTCCAGCATGCGGCCGAACTGCTCGGCCGCCAAGAAGTGCAGGCGCTCGTCGAGCGCACCGGCAAGGACGCGCCGTCGCTCGTCGAGGACCTCGTGCCGAAGACGATCTCGCTCACGACGCTGCAGAAAGTGCTGCAGAACCTGCTCGACGAAGGCGTGCCGATCCGCGACATGCGCACGATCCTCGAATCCGTGTCCGAACACGCGGGCCGCGGCGACGCGTACGAGATCACCGCCGCGGTGCGGCTGTCGCTCGGCCGCGCGATCACGCAGCAGTGGTATCCGGGTGCGGGCGAGATGCAGGTGATGGGGCTCGATTCGAATCTCGAGCGCGTGCTGTCGCAGGCGCTCGCCACCGGCGCAAATCCGGGCCTCGAGCCGGGCCTTGCGCACAACCTTCTGACCGGCACGCAACAAGCGATGCTGCGTCAACAGAATCTCGGGCTGCCGCCCGTGCTGCTCGTGCAGCACGCGTTGCGCGCGATGCTCGCGCGTTTCCTGCGCCGCAGCCTGCCGCAATTGAAAGTGTTGTCGTACGCCGAAGTGCCGGATACACGCACGATCAAAGTTGTTAACGTCATCGGGGGCCCCGCTTGAACATTCGCAAATTCACCGGCGCGACCAGCCGCGACGCGCTTCGCCTCGTGCGCGAGGCACTCGGCGCCGACGCCGTCGTGCTGTCGAACCGCACGCTCGATGACGGTAGCGTCGAAATCGTTGCACTCGCCGATTCGGACCTCGCCGCGGTCGCGCCGTCGGCTGCCGTCCGCCCGCGTGCGAGCGCGCCGCGTGTGCCGGAGTCCGTGCCGGCTGCCGCGGTGCCGGGCATCGTGTCGCGCCCCGGTGCCGCGCCCGCACCCGCACGTCCGGCCGGCAATCCGTATGCAGCTGGCGCCGGCGGCCTGCCGGATGTGTTCTCGTCGGTATTCGGCGCCAGTGCCGAAGCGACGGAGCCGGCTGCATTCGACGCCGACACGAATGCGCCGGCCGGGCTGTCGCCGTCGCGCGCCACGTCGGCGTCCGCGGCGGCCTCCGAACCCGCGCCTTGGCTCGTCGAGCACGCGAAGCGCCTGACGCAGCAGCGCGACGCGCTGATGATCCGTACGCACTCGGCACCCGCCGCGCCGCAAGCACCGGCCCCCGCACCGCAGGACGCGGCGCCGGCCGGCTGGGCGCGCGACATCGTGCGCGACGCCGAACGCCGGATGCCGGCCGCGGCCGCCCGTGCGAACGACACCGCCGCCGCCCGTGCGAACGACACCGCCGCCGCCCGTGCGAACGACGCGGACGCCGCGAAGCCGGCCGAGCGTGCGCGCCTGTCCGCCGACGCGGCTGCCGCGGTCGCCGATGCCGTGAAGTCGCGCATCGAGAGCGTCGTCAACGACACGGTGATGCACGAGCTCGGCGCGATGCGCGGGATGATGCAGGAGCAGTTCGACAGCCTGATGTGGCACGACCGCCAGCGCCGCAGCCCGGTGCACGGCGCGCTGACCAAGCACCTGTTCGCGGCCGGCTTCTCCGCGCAGCTCGTGCGGATGCTGGTCGACAACCTGCCGTCGGGCGCCGGCACGCAGACCTTCGAGCAGGCGCTCGAATGGGCGCAGTCGGTGCTCGCGGCGAACCTGCCGGTGCTCGACAGCGAGGATGCGCTGATGGAGCGCGGCGGCGTGTTCGCACTGATGGGGCCGACGGGCGTCGGCAAGACCACCACCACCGCGAAGCTCGCCGCGCGCTGCGTGATGCGCTTCGGCGCGAGCAAGGTCGCGCTGCTGACCACCGACAGCTACCGGATCGGTGGTCACGAGCAGCTGCGCATCTTCGGCAAGATCCTCGGCGTGCCGGTGCACGCGGTGAAGGATGCGGGCGATCTCGCGCTCGCGCTGTCCGAGCTGCGCAACAAGCACATTGTGCTGATCGACACGATCGGCATGAGCCAGCGCGATCGCGCGCTGTCCGACCAGATCGCGATGCTGCACGGCGCGAACGCGCCGGTGCAGCGCCTGCTGCTGCTCAACGCGACGAGCCACGGCGACACGCTCAACGAAGTCGTCCAGGCGTACCGCAGCGCGGGCGAACATCCGCAGGCGGGATCCCCGGGCCTTGCCGGCTGCATCCTGACCAAGCTCGATGAGGCGACGCATCTGGGCGGCGTGCTCGATACGGTAATCCGCTACAAGCTGCCCGTCCACTATGTGTCGACCGGCCAGAAGGTGCCGGAGAACCTGTATGTCGCGACGACCCGCTTCCTGCTGAAAAGCGCGTTCTGTGTGCCGCGCGACGGCTCACCCTTCGTGCCGCAAGACGAGGACATGCCGACGCTGCTTTCCGCACTGACCGCACGTTCCACCGCCGAACTGCACGAGGTGCGATTTGGATAAGCGGATCATCGATCAGGCCGAAGGGCTGCGCCGCCTGCTGGCCGGACGCGCGTCGCGCGTCGTCGCGGTGACGGGCGGCCCGGCGGGCGTCGGCTGCACCACCACCGTCGTGAACCTCGCGGCGGCGCTGGCCGCGCTCGGCAAGGACGTGCTCGTCGTCGACGAGCGCGCCGGCGCGCGTTCGGCCACCGCGACGCTCGCGGGGACACGGCTGCGCGATGGCGAGCGCACGCGGGTGGCCGCCGGCTTCGGCCTGTGCGCGGCCGGGCAGGCCGGCTACAGCGATGCGCAGTTGCGCGACTTCATCGACGGCCAGGCCGACATCGTGCTGGTCGATGCGCGGCCTGGCGCCGACGGCGCGCTCTCGGCGCTCGCGCGCGAGGCGCACGACGTGCTGATCGTCACGCGGGTTTCCGCGAAGGCGATCACCGAAGCCTACGCGTGCATGAAGCGCCTGCACTTCGCGCAAGCGCTCGCGCAGTTCCGCGTGCTGACCAACCACGTCGGCAACCACGCGGACGCGAAGACCGCATTCGACAACCTGGCAGGCGTCGCGAGCCGCTACCTGACGGTGTCGATCGCGGATGCCGGCTGCGTGAGCGCCGACCCGCTCGTCGAGCGGGCGCGCGAACTGACGCACACCGCGGTCGACGCGTTCCCGTCGTCGATTGCCGCGCGCGACTACCGGCAGATTGCCGCCGACTTGCTGTACTGGCCGATGCGCCCGCGCTCGGGGGCGGGCCGCGCCGTCCATGCGGGCGGCAAGCCGTCGTACGAGGCGGGTGCGGCCCACGCCGCGTGAGCGAAGGAGAGAGCCATGATGTACAACGCTCAAGGAAAGATGACCCAGGCCGACGTGCTTGCGCAATACGCGCCGCTCGTGCGGCGCCTGGGGCTGCAGCTCGTCGCGAAGATGCCCGCGAGCGTCGACCTCGACGACCTGATCCAGGCCGGCATGATCGGCCTGATGGATGCGGCCGGCCGCTACAAGGAAGACCAGGGCGCGCAGTTCGAGACCTATGCGACGCAGCGCATTCGCGGCGCGATGCTCGACGAGCTGCGCAGCAACGACTGGCTGCCGCGCAGCCTGCGCAAGACGTCGCGCGAGGTCGAGCACGCGGTGCACCAGGTCGAGCAGCAGCTCGGCCGCTCGGCGAGCGAGGCCGAGATCGCGCAGCATCTGAAGATGCCGCTCGACGAATACCAGGGGATGCTGCAGGACCTGCACGGCAGCCAGCTCATCTACTACGAGGATTTCGACCGCGCGGCCGACGACGAGCCGTTCCTCGACCGCTATCGCGTCGATCACGCCGATCCGCTGTCGGCGCTGCTCGACGACCATCTGCGCGATGCGCTCGTCGACGCGATCGAGCGGCTGCCCGAGCGCGAGAAGCTGCTGATGTCGCTGTATTACGAGCGCGGGCTGAACCTGCGCGAGATCGGCGCGGTGCTCGAAGTCAGCGAGTCGCGCGTGTGCCAGCTGCACAGCCAGGCCGTCGCGCGACTGCGCGCGCGGCTGCGCGAACAGGCGTGGGTCGGCGCGGAGACCTGACCCTTTCTTGTGCCCACGCGCGCCGACGCCGCGCGTGCCGCGCAATTCTCGCGCCGATTTGCTACAATCCCTCCCGTTTTCCGAGGAGCGTTGCGACGGACCTTCTGTGTCCGCCAGGCTCGGAGAGCTTCACCAAGCAGCCGTGCGGCGAGACGTTGGATTCGCGCCGGCCCCGCTTCCTGAACGGCGCTCACGTCACCAATCTAGAAACTTTTTAGAAAGGAGGGCGTGATGAACGCCATTATCGATTCCCAGGCTTCCAAGGATTACGTCGTCGCCGACATGGCGCTTGCCGGCTGGGGCCGCAAGGAATTGAACATCGCCGAGACCGAAATGCCGGGCCTCGTGCAGATCCGCGACGAATACAAGGCGCAGCAGCCGCTGAAGGGCGCGCGCATCGCGGGTTCGCTGCACATGACGATCCAGACCGGCGTGCTGATCGAGACGCTGAAGGCGCTCGGCGCGGACGTCCGCTGGGCCTCGTGCAACATCTTCTCGACGCAGGACCACGCTGCTGCCGCGATCGTCGAATCGGGCACGCCGGTGTTCGCGTTCAAGGGCGAGTCGCTCGACGAATACTGGGAGTTCTCGCACCGCATCTTCGAATGGCCGAACGGTGAATTCGCGAACATGATCCTGGACGACGGCGGCGACGCAACGCTGCTGCTGATCCTCGGCTCGAAGGCCGAAAAGGACCGTTCGGTGATCGCGAAGCCGACCAACGAGGAAGAAGTCGCACTGTACAAGTCGATCGAGAAGCACCTCGACATCGATGCGACCTGGTACTCGAAGCGCCTCGCGCACATCAAGGGCGTGACCGAAGAAACCACGACCGGCGTGCACCGCCTGTACCAGATGGAAAAGGACGGCCGCCTGCCGTTCCCGGCGTTCAACGTGAACGACTCGGTCACCAAGTCGAAGTTCGACAACCTGTACGGCTGCCGTGAATCGCTCGTCGACGGCATCAAGCGTGCGACCGACGTGATGATCGCGGGCAAGGTCGCGGTCGTCGCGGGCTACGGCGACGTGGGCAAGGGCTGCGCGCAATCGCTGCGCGGCCTCGGCGCGACCGTGTGGGTCACCGAAATCGATCCGATCTGCGCGCTGCAGGCGGCGATGGAAGGCTACCGCGTCGTGACGATGGAATACGCGGCCGACAAGGCCGACATCTTCGTGACGGCGACCGGCAACTACCACGTGATCAACCACGATCACATGAAGGCGATGCGCCACAACGCGATCGTCTGCAACATCGGCCACTTCGACTCGGAAATCGACGTCGCGTCGACCCGCCAGTACCAGTGGGAAAACATCAAGCCGCAGGTCGACCACATCATCTTCCCGGACGGCAAGCGCGTGATCCTGCTGGCCGAAGGCCGCCTGGTGAACCTCGGCTGCGCGACCGGCCACCCGTCGTTCGTGATGTCGAACTCGTTCGCGAACCAGACGCTCGCGCAGATCGAGCTGTTCGTGCGCGGCGGCGAGTACGAGAACAAGGTGTACGTGCTGCCGAAACATCTCGATGAAAAGGTGGCGCGCCTGCACCTCGCGCGCATCGGCGCGAACCTGTCCGTGCTGTCGGACGAGCAGGCTTCGTACATCGGCGTGCAGAAGGACGGCCCGTTCAAGCCGAACCACTACCGCTACTGATGCGCCGCCGCTGCCGCGCCGTGCGTGCCCCGTTACGGGGCGCGCGGCGCGGCAGCGGCGCCTGACCGCACAGATCGACAACCGAACCGGAGCCCTCCATGAGCGTCATCCTCACCTGGGTCATCAACGCCCTCGCGCTGCTGATCATCACGTACCTCGTGCCGTCGATCCACATCAAGAGCTTCGGCACCGCGCTGATCATCGCGGTCGTGCTGGGCCTGATCAACACGGTGATTCGTCCGGTGCTGATCCTGCTGACGCTGCCTGTCACGATCGTCACGCTCGGGGTGTTCATCCTCGTCGTGAACGCGTTGTGCTTCTGGTTCGCGTCGTCGCTGCTGAAGGGCTTCGAGGTGTCGGGTTTCTGGTCCGCCTTCTTCGGTTCGATCCTGTACAGCATCGTGTCGTGGCTGCTGTCCGCGCTGATCTTCGGGCAGCGCGACTTCGGCTGACGGCGCGGGCCTCTCTTCCGAATCATGAAACCGATCGAACTCTCGTTTGAATTCTTCCCGCCGAAAACGGCGGAGGGCGTCGAGAAGCTGCGCGCGACGCGTGCGCAGTTGCTGCCGCTGAAGCCGAAATTCGTCTCCGTGACGTTCGGCGCCGGCGGCTCGACGCAGCAGGGCACGCTCGATACCGTGCTCGACATGCAGAAAGACGGCCTCGAGGCCGCCCCCCACCTGTCGTGCATCGGCTCGTCGCGCGACAGCCTGCGCGCGATCCTCGACCAGTACCGCTCGCACGGCATCCGGCATATCGTCGCGCTGCGCGGCGACCTGCCGTCGGGGATGGGCGCGGTTGGCGAGCTGCGTTATGCGTCCGAGCTCGTGAGCTTCATCCGCGCCGAGCATGGCGACTGGTTCCACATCGAAGTCGCGGGCTATCCGGAGTACCACCCGCAGTCGCGTTCGCCCAAGGCCGATCTCGAGAACTTCGCGCGCAAGGTGAAGGCCGGCGCGAATTCCGCGATCACGCAGTACTTCTTCAACGCCGATGCGTATTTCCGCTTCGTCGACGATGCGCGCAAGCTGGGTGTGGACGTGCCGATCGTGCCCGGCATCATGCCGATCACGAACTTCTCGCAACTGATGCGCTTCTCGGAAATGTGCGGCGCGGAAGTGCCGCGCTGGGTCGCGCGCCGGCTCGAGAGCTTCGGCGACGATCGCGACGCGATCCGTGCATTCGGCGCGGATGTCGTCACCGATCTGTGCCGGCGCCTGATCGACGCGGGCGTGCCGGGACTGCACTTCTACACGCTGAACGCGGCGTCCGCGACCCGGACGATCTGCGATCGACTCGCCGGTTAAGCACCGCGCGACGCCCGCGTGCGAAAAGCCTCGCCGGTTCCTCCGGCGGGGCTTTTTTTATCGCCGCGGCCCGGTTCGGCTCGACCCGGTTCAGCGCTGCGCCTGCATCAGCGGCGGGCGCCGGTCGAACCACGGCCGCGCCTGTTCGAGCTGGCGCGCGAGCCGGAGCAGCAGCGCATCGTCGGCATGGCGGGCGACGAACTGCACGCCGATCGGCAGCCCGCGCGCGTTCCAGTAGAGCGGCACCGACATCGCGGGCTGCCCGGTCAAGTTGAACAGCTCGGTGCAGCCGGCCCACGCGAACGCCTTCTCCGATGCCTTCGACAGCATTTCCTGCAGCAGCGGCTTCACCGGTAGCGCGCCGAGCAGCTTCATCTGCGCGGCTTCGAACGGCGTCGGCTGCAGCTCGCCGATCTTGACCGGCGGGCCCGCGAGCGTCGCGCACAGAATCGCGTCGTAGCGCGACACGAGGCCGGCCACCTGCACGGTGAGCTGGCGCTGCCATTCGAGCACGTCCGGCAGGCGCGCACGCGCCAGGCGCCGGCCGACGACCGCCATCGCCCACGTCGCGGGTTCGAACTCGTTGCGCTTCGGGTTGCGCCCGGTCAGCGCGCGCGCGCCGAGCACCATCTCCTCGGCGATCGTCGCCCACAGCGTGAGGAAGGTTTCGGCCGCGCGGGCATGGTCGATGTTCAGCGTCGCCGGTTCGACGTGATGGCCGAGCGATTCGACGAGGGCGGCCGCGTCGTCCAGCGCGGCGAGCGTATCGCCGGCGAGCGCGGGCGCGAGCATCGGATCGGCGACGAGACCGATCCGCAGCGGACCGGGCGGCGTGTCGAGTGCGCCGAGGTAGGTGCCCGGCGCGCCGGGCGGCAACGTCTGGCCGGTCGTCACGTCGAGCAGCAGTGCGCTGTCGCGCACACTGCGCGCGACGGCGTGCTGCACGACCAGCTCGCCGTTCGACGGCAGGTCGACCAGCAACGGGTTGCGGCTTGGCTTCAGGCCGAACAGCCCGCAGCACGACGCCGGAATCCGGATCGAGCCGCCGCCGTCGGACGCATGCGCGATCGGCACGATGCCGGCCGCGACGGCCGCCGCCGCGCCGCCGCTCGAACCGCCCGGCGTGTGATCGAGGTTCCACGGGTTGCGGCACGCGCCGAACAACTGGGGTTCGGTGTACGGCATCTGGCCGATCTCGGACGTGTTGGTCTTGCCGAACACGTTGAGCCCCGCCGCGCGGCTTCGCGCGATCACCGGGGAATCGTCGGCGGGCACGAAGTAGCGGTAGTGCCGGCTGCCCATCGACAGCGGCAGCCCGGCGACAGCCGCGCCGAGATCCTTCACGAGATACGGGACGCCGGCGAACGGTGCGTCGGCGCCGGCATCGCCGGTCGGCTCCGTCCGCTTGCGCGCGGCCTCGTAGTCCTGCAGCACGATCGCGTTGACCGCGCCATTGACCGCTTCGGCCTGTCCGATCGCGGCGTCGAGCAGTTCGCGCGGGCTCGCCTTGCGTTCGCGCACGAGCGCGGCGAGGCCGATCGCGTCATGCGCGAGATAGTCCGAGTGCATCGCTGTCACCCCCGTTGTGACTCGTGGCGATGAAAGGAGAATAACGCGGGGCCCGGCGTGCCGGCCCCGCTTACTCTTACAGCTGCTCGGCGAGGAACGTCAGCGTGCGGCCGTGCGCGAGCGCCGATGCGCGCTGATGGTACGACGCACGGTCCGTGCAGTTGAAGCCGTGCTCGGCGCCCGGGTACACGTGGAACGACGCGTTGCCGCGGCCCGCGAATGCGCCCTTCACCTGTTCGACGGCCTCGAGCGGGATCCCGTGATCGTTTTCCGCGTAGTGGAACAGGATCGGCTGCGTGACCTTGCCGGCGAGGTCGAGCGCATTCTGGATGCCGCCGCCGTAGTAGGCGACCGCCGCATCGACCTTGCCCGCGGCTGCCGCGCGGTACGCCAGCTGGCCGCCGAAGCAGTAGCCGATCGCGGCGATCTTGCCGGCGACTTCGGGGCGCGCGCGCAGCGCGTCGGCGGCCGCGCCGATGTCCGCGACCGCGAGGCCGATGTCGGTCTTCTTCATCAGCTCGATGCCTTTGTCGCGATCGGCGCCTTCATAGGTCAGCTCGACGCGCGGCTGCGTGCGCCAGAACACGTCCGGCGCGAGCGCGACGAAACCGTCGGCCGCGTACTGATCCGCGACCGCACGGATGTGCGAGTTCACGCCGAAGATCTCCTGGATGATGATGACGGCGGGACCTTTGCCGCGCTTGGGCAGCGCGAGATAGCCGCCGAAGCTGTCGTTACCGGTCGGGATGTCGATCCATTGGGCAGTCACGTTTGAACTCCTGGCGAACGGGCGTGCGAGATGCGCGCCGTGGGTGGAAGAGGGGCGGCCTAGTGTGCCACCAATCCCCGGGCGGTGCAGCGCTCGCGCCCGCGATGCGGACGTGCTTCTCCCGCGTGCTGTCGAACCCGTTTCTCGCGCAGCGATCGTTTCGATCTCGATTATTCATTTTTCGGCGCCGCGCCGCTTCGATAGAGTCGATGGGTCGGCCTTTACAAAGCGCTTTCGCGCATCATCATCGAAGGATTCGCCATGTCCGCCCGTTCATTCTCCACACCGTTTTCGGCACGCTTCGGCCTGCGCCTGCCGCTCGTGCAGGCGCCGATGGTCGGCGCGACCACGGCCGCAATGGTCGCGGCCGCATCCAATGCCGGCGCGCTCGGCAGTCTCGGCGCCGGCGCATTCGCGCCCGATCGCCTCGCGACCGAAGTCGACGCCATTCGCGCGGCGACCGATCGTCCGTTCGCCGTGAACCTGTTCGTGCTGCCCGATGCATCGCCCGACGCGGCGACGGTCGCGCGTGCGCTCGCCGCGATCGATCCGCTGAATGCATCGCTCGGGTTGCCGCCGGGCACCACGCCCGCGCGGTATGCGCCCGACTTCCGCGCGCAGCTCGATGCGCTCGTCGCACTGCGCGTGCCGGTCGCGAGCTTCACGTTCGGCGTGCTCGACGCGGCCGACGTCGCTCGTCTGAAGGCCGTCGGCACCTACGTGATCGGTACCGCGACGCACGTCGCCGAAGGGCTCGCGTGGCAGGCGGCCGGCGCCGATGCGTTGTCCGCTCAGGGTGCCGAGGCCGGCGGGCATCGCGGCACCTTCATCGGCCCGGCCGACGATGCGTTGATCGGCACGCTCGCGCTGGTGCCGCAACTCGTCGACGCGACCGGCCTGCCGGTGCTCGCCGCGGGTGGCATCATGGACGGCCGCGGGATCGCCGCCGCGCTCGCGCTGGGCGCCCAGGGCGCACAGCTCGGCACCGCGTTCCTCACCTGCGCCGAGAGCGCGATCGCGGCCGACTGGAAGGCACGCCTGCTCGCGAGCGCCGATACGTCGACGCAGGTGACGCGCGCGATCACCGGGCGCCATGCGCGCGGGTTGCGCAACGCGCTGATGACGCGGCTCGGCGAGCGTGTCGCCGACGCCGCGCCGTATCCGGTGCAGAACGCGCTGACGCAGCCGCTGCGCCAGGCGGCCGCGCGCGCGAACGACGGCGACTATCTGTCGCTGTGGGCCGGGCAGGGCGCGCCGCTCGCGCGGCACCGCGACGCTGCGCTGACGACATCGCAACTCGTCGCGGCGCTCGATGCCGAATGGCGTGCGACGCCCGCATGAACGTGTCGATGCCTGCGTGAGCCGTTCGAAAGCTGCCTGAACGGTGCTTTGCCGAGCCCGAAACGCGCGTGCTGTCACGCGCGTTTCATTCAATGATCCCGTGCACAAAATACCGAATCGAAATGGCACGGGAATGCTTCAAAGCGAGCTTTCATCCAGCTTCTGGCGATTAGCGGAAACCCGTATCCGGCGGGGCTTGCAGCGATATTCGAGTAGCTATTCCAAAGCGCCGTATCGGTAGTGTTACCACTACCCCAAAAAAGTCCCACAAATTAATTTGATCACCTACACTTGCGCGCAAGTACGGGCGGGCAGTTGCTAAAAGCGGCTGTTTCTCCACGTGCTTGAGGCCAAGTGCATGAACGATGCAACCGGCGAATCGTCCAGTGAATGCAAACACAGGGATGGCAGCGGGGCACCGGGCGATGGCGTTTATTGGGACCGAAACTGGAGACTTACATGAATATCAAGATGCAAAAGCTGTTGCCGATCACCGCCGCGGCGATGCTGTGCGTTGCAGCTGCAAGCAACGCGGCCGCCGATCAAGTCGTCAAGATCGGCCACGTCGCGCCCTTGACGGGCGGTATTGCACACCTGGGCAAGGACAACGAAAACGGTGCACGTCTCGCGGTTGAGGAGATCAACGCCAAGGGTCTCACGATCGGCGGCCAGAAAATCACGCTGCAACTGGATGCGCAGGATGACGCGGCCGACCCGCGCCAGGCCACGCAGGTTGCGCAGAAGCTCGTCGACGACAAGGTCGTCGCGGTGGTCGGCCATCTGAACTCGGGCACGTCGATCCCGGCCTCGAAGATCTACAGCGATGCGGGCATCGTGCAGATCTCGCCGTCGGCGACCAACCCGGCGTACACGCAGCAAGGCTTCAAGACCACGTACCGCGTGGTGGCGACCGATGCGCAGCAGGGTCCGGCACTGGCGAACTACGCGCACTCGAAGGGCATCAAGAGCGTCGCGGTGGTCGACGATTCGACCGCTTACGGCCAGGGTCTCGCGAACGAGTTCGAGAAGAAGGCGAAGGCGCTCGGCCTGAAGGTGATGTCGCACGACGCGACCAACGACAAGGCGGTCGACTTCCGCGCGATTCTGACCAAGATCAAGGGCGAGAATCCGGACGCGATCATGTACGGCGGCATGGACGCCACCGGCGGCCCGTTCGCGAAACAGGCGAAGCAGCTCGGCCTGCGCGCGAAGATCTTCGCGGGCGACGGCGTGTGCACGGAAAAGCTGGCCGACCTGGCCGGCGATGCGACCGACAACATCGTGTGCTCGGAAGCCGGTGCGTCGCTCGAGAAGATGCCGGGCGGTGCCGCGTTCAAGGCGAAGTACGAGAAGCGTTTCGGCCAGCCGATCCAGATCTACGCACCGTTCACGTACGATGCCGTGTACATCATCGTCGATGCGATGAAGCGCGCGAACTCGACGGACCCGGCGAAGATTCTCGCGGCAATGCCGGCGACGAACTACACGGGCGTGATCGGCACGACGACCTTCGACTCGAAGGGCGATCTGCAACACGGCGTGATTTCGCTGTACAACTACAAGAGCGGCAAGAAGACGCTGCTCGACGAAGTGAAGATGTAAGCTGAAAAGCGGTCGACAGAAGGGGTGAAAGCGCGCCTGCGGCAATGCAGGCGCGCTTTCTTTTTGGAGCCCCGCAGCAGGCGCGGCGCGCCCGTCAGATCTTCAGATGCGTGAGCACCTTCGGCGCGACGCCCGCGACGAGCGCCGCGCACAGCGCGACCACCGACAGCCCGATCGTCAGGTTCGCGGCTTGCGCGACCGCGCCGATCACGACCGGACCGAACAGCAGTCCGAAATACGCGAGCCCGGCCACGTGCGCGAGACCTTCGGCCGCGTGGATTCCTTTCACGCGCGCGGCCGCGGCGAACAGCACCGGCATCATGTTCGCGAGGCCGAGGCCCATCAGCGTGAAACCCGTCAGCACCGCTACCGGGTTCGGCAGCAGCAGGGCGCCGGCCATCCCCGCGCACGCTAGCGACGCGCTGACGAACACGAGCTGCGGCGCGCCGAAGCGCGCTCGCACGGCGTCGCCCGCGAAGCGCGCGATCGCCATTCCGCCGGAGAATGCGGCATATGCTGCGCTCGCGAGCGCTGGGCTCGCCGCGACCACGTCGCGCATGTAGACCGTCGCCCAGTCGTACATCGCGCCTTCGGCGATCAGTGCGACGAGCGCGATGCCGCCGAGCATCCACAGCGCTGACGAGCGCCAGCGATTGCCGCCGCCATGCGCGTGTTCGTGATGCGGCACGTGCGGCAGCACGGCCGGGCTCGCGGCTAGCAGCACCGCCGCGCTGACGGCTGCCGCGAGCGCCAGGTGCGCGGCCGGCGCCATGCCGGCCGACAGCAGCGCGCCGCCGGCCGCCGCACCCGACATTCCGCCGATGCTGAACATCCCGTGCAGCGACGACATGATCGGCTTGCCGAGCGCGATCTCGACTGCGCTCGCCTCGGCATTCATCGCGACGTCCAGCGTGGCCATCGAGAAACCGAACAGCGCGAGCACGGCGAGCAGCGTCCAGTAGTCGGGCACGACGAGGATCAGCGCCGCGCACGCGGACAGCGCGAGGCCGCCCGCGAGGCACGCGGTTTGCGAGCCGACGCGCGCGATCCAGCGCGCGATCGTCAGCATCGCGGCGATCGAGCCGCCCGCGACCGCGAACAGCGCGATCGACAGCAGCCCCGGGCTCAGTGCGAACTTGTCGCGCACGGTCGGCACGTGCACGCCCCACGACGCGTACATCATGCCGGCGACGAAAAACAGCGCCATCGTCGCCGTGCGCGCGCGCTGGCGGACCGGCAGGGCCAGCACGCGATGCGCGTCGGGCGGGGCGGCGAAATCGGACGAGGATCGGGAGGAAGATTCGGACACGGAATGCTCTTCGATGGAAAATGCGCGGGCGCGTCGCGCCCGTCTGATTCGTCCGATTCTATCGAACCGCTTACGGTCTTGCCGGCGCACTTGCCGTTCAGCCGATCGGGACCGCCTTGCGTGGCGCCGGTACGGGCGCATCCGCCATCCATCCGGCCGATGCGCGGCATGCCGCGCGCGCAGGTAACATCGATGCGCATGCGCGGTGCCCGGCGCGCGGCACGCATTGCGTGCTCGTCCGCCGTCATCGCCGCGTCAGTCTTTCGACCGTAGGAGTTACCGTGAACATCGATCCCGCCCTTGCCCTGCACCTGCTGCACCGCTGCGCGCTGGGCACACTCGCGACCCACGCGCGCGACCCGCAAGGGTTTCCGTATCCGACGGTCGTACCGTTTGCGCCCGATGCAAACCATCGGCCCGTGATTCTCGTGAGCAGTCTCGCCGAACATACGCGCAATCTCGCCGCCGATCCGCGCGCGGGCTTTCTCGTCGTCGACGCACCGGACGGCGACGTACTCAATGCCGAGCGCGCGACGCTGCTCGGCCGTTTCGTGCCGCTCGGCGACGATCCGCATGTCGCCGCACGCTACGTGCGCTACGAACCGGACGCCGCGCGCTATCTCGCGCTCGGCGATTTCACGTTCTGGGCGCTGGACATCGAGCGGCTGCGCTATATCGGCGGCTTCGGCCGGATGGGCTGGGTGGACGGCACGGGGCTCGACACGCTGCCGCCGCTCGGGTTCGACGAAGAACGGGCGCTTTGGGACGCCTACGATGCGAGCGATGCGCGTCGCGACGGGCTCGAACTGCTCGGCGTCGACCGCCACGGCGCCGACTGGCGCTGCGACGGCCGCCGCGTACGAACGCCATTCGATGTATCTCCGGCGGATTCGGACGCATTGCGCGATCGGCTGATTGCATGCGCGCGTGATGCGACGTGACGTCGCGCATGCCGGTTTGAGCGTTTGGCAGGCCGCGAGCCGCGATTTTCGCGAACTTGTCGCCGGATGAAAGCTTCGATTTTGCGCATGCAGGGTAATTGCGTATGCTGATAGGCCTAATACGCCATTGGTAATGTCCTAATCTCTATGTAACCGCGAGAAAATTTGAGAAAAGGCCGTGGCGGCCCAAAATGGCGTACGTGATTTACAATTGATCTCGGGATTTTCGTGAATCCCGCTTCTATCAAATCTTTTTTGTGCTAATCTCTGCCTTCGAAAATCCGAGGCACCAATATTCCATGAATGGCTAGCCGGCTACAGACCGGTGCCATTGGTCATATAGAAAGGGAAACTATGTCTTCTTACAAGGACCTGCTGGCCCAGCGGGAGAAGCTGGAGAAGCAAATCGAAGAAGCGAAGTCGCGCGAATACGCTGAAGTGCTGAATGACGTGAAGCAGAAAATTGCCGACTACGGCTTTTCGCTCGCCGAACTCGGCCTGAGCCGTGCGAAGGCAGGCAAGGTCGGTCGTCCGCGCGCAGGCGTGGCGGCAAAATACCGCGATCCGGAAACGGGCGCGACGTGGTCGGGCCGTGGCAAGCCGCCGCGCTGGATCGCCGGCAAGGACCGCGAACAATTTTCGATTTAAACAAACGTTTAAATCGTTGTCTCAAAAGGGCCGCGTATCCGTGTAGGAGCGCGGCTTTTTTGTATGGCGGTATCGGAATGTATGCGGGATGTCATGAAAATGTCAGAAATGCCATGTGAATGGAAATGCGACCCGTTCGCATAACCGGTTGATTTAACTGGAAAATTTAGGGTTATCGGAATGCCCGGAGGGCTTCGTTTGATAGAATTCCGTGCCCCAACCGATATCTCGTATTTCATGTCCACGTTTTCCGGTGACGCGCAAAGCGCCGATAAGCACGCGGTCGCGCGCAAGAGCACCCTCGTCAGTATTGTGCTGAATGTCGTGCTTGCGACGTTTCAGATCGTCGTGGGCGTGGTTGCGCATTCGCAGGCATTGATTGCTGACGGTGTTCATTCGATTTCCGATTTGATCTCGGATTTTGTCGTGCTGGTTGCGAATCGTCATAGTGGTGCATCGCCGGACGCCGACCACAATTACGGGCACAGCCGTTACGAGACAGTTGCATCGCTGTTTCTCGGCGCGATCCTGATCGCGGTCGGTATCGGCATGCTCTGGCGCGCCGGCAATCGCCTCGTAAATCTCGAAAACATCCCGGCCGTGCATTTCTCCGCGCTGATCGTCGCGCTGACGGTGCTCGTGTCGAAAGAGGCGCTGTTTCGCTACATGCTGCGCGAGGCTCGGCGCGTGCGCTCGGCGATGCTCGTTGCGAACGCCTGGCATGCGCGCTCGGATGCCGCGTCGTCGCTCGTCGTGGCGATCGGCATCGTCGGCAGCCTGGCCGGGGTGCGGCTGCTCGATCCGATCGCGGCCGCGATCGTCGGCTTCATGGTCGCGCGAATGGGCTGGACGTTCGGCTATGACGCGCTGCAGGACCTGTCCGATCGCGCGCTCGACACGACCGATACGGACGAGATCCGTGCGCTGCTCGCGGCGACCCCCGGCGTGCGCGACGTGCACGACCTGCGCACGCGCAAGATGGGCGATGCCGCGCTCGTCGACGCGCACATCCTGGTCGATCCGATGATCTCGGTATCGGAAGGACACTACATCGCGGAAACCGCGCGTGCGCGCGTGTTGCGCGACCCGCGCGTGCTGGATGCGCTGATTCACGTCGACCCGGAGAACGATGCGGCGCGCCGTCCGGCGCTCGCGCTGCCTCCGCGCGTCGAAATCACGGCGCGGCTCGACGACGCGCTCGCGCAGCGCGGGCTGCATGCGGACGCGATCGACCTGCACTACCTGAGCACGGGGCTCGAGATCGACGTGACGCTCGCCGTGGATGCGGGCGATACCGACGCGGCGCTGGCCGGCCGGCTCGACGTCGACACGCTGAAGCGTCAGTTCGGCGCGCGCCGGATCGGCTTCACGCGCGCGCTGCCCACGCCGGCGTGACGCCGGCGTTTTCGCGAAGCGCGCCGCGCGTTACAGCGGCAACTGCGTGTCGAATTTGATTTCGCGCAGCACGACGCTCGTGCGTACCTGCGACACCGCCGGGATCTTGAAGATCCGTTCGTGCAGGAAGACGTCGTAGGCCTTGATGTCGGGCGCAACGATCTTGAGGATGTAATCGGCTTCGCCCGTCGTGCTGTAGCACTCGGTGACTTCCGGGCAGGTCGCGATCTCGCGCTCGAACTGTTCGACGCCGCCTTCGTTGTGGCGGGTCAGGTGCACGTGCGCGAGCGCGCACACGTGCAGGCCGAGTTTCTCGCGATCGAGCAGCGCGGTATAGCGCTGGATCACGCCGGATTGTTCCATGTCCTTGATGCGGCGCCAGCACGGCGTGCTCGACAGGCCGACCTGGTCGGAAATTTCCTGAACGGAACGGCGCGCGTCGAGCTGCAACAGGCGAAGGATTTTTTGCGAAAAGGAATCGAGCGTCACCTGCGCCTCCATGCGGCAGCTACAACACGCTGAATGTTAGAGGGCCGGGAAAGGAAAGGCAATCTGACGGCGTGCCGATGAGCGAGATTCGCTAATTTGCGCGTGGATCCGTGGGATTTTGCCCCGCCCCCGCGTGTTCCGTCCGGTCGGTGTCGGATACCGCGAGGCCCGCGAGCGCAGCCTGCTGACGGCGCAGGTCGGCGAGCATGTTGCAGAACAGCGCGCCCTGCTCGATGGCGTCGTCGAGTGCGACGTGCGTATGCGGGTGATCGTCGAACCAGTGCTTCGGAAAGCGCGGCTTGATGGCCTTGCGGTATGGCAGGCCCGTCATCGCAAACGCGAGCGTCTTGATGTCGAGTGCCGACCACGAGAACGGGCAGCGGCCCGCGAAGCGCATCATGTACCAGAACATGAACGTGAAATCGAAGCCGGCCGGCATCGCGACGAACACCGGCTTGCCGGGCAGCGCCTCGACCCACTCGACGTACGCGACGAGCGCGGCCTCGGGTGCCTGCAGATCGCGCCGGCACGCGGCCCACGCGTCGGGCTCCGTTTTCCACCACGCTTCCTGTACCGGATGGGCGTGGGCGCCGGGCAGCGTCTCGAGGTTCGCCGAGAACGTCGCGATCAGCTGCTTGTCCTCGGTATAGGCGGCCGACGCGAAGCTCAGCATCGAGTGCGGGCCGGGAATCGGGCCGTCGGCCTCGACGTCGGTGCTGACGTAGATTTCGGGGATGGCGGTCTGGTTCATCCGTATGCCTTGTCGGACACGAACGGATTCGTGCGGCGCTCGTCGCCGAAGGTGGACACAGGGCCGTGGCCCGGCACGAACGTGACGTCGTCGCCGAGCGGCCACAGCTTTTCCTTGATCGAACGCACGAGGTCCGCGTGATTGCCGCGCGGGAAGTCGGTGCGGCCGATCGAGCCGGCGAACAGCACGTCGCCGACGATCGCGACGCGATGCGCGCGGCTGAAGAACACGACATGGCCGGGTGTGTGGCCCGGGCAGTGATAGACCTCGAGCGTCTCGTCGCCGAACTGCACGGTGTCGCCGTCGTTCAACCAGTGGTCCGGCTCGAACGCTTCGGCGGCCGGAAAGCCGAAGCGCTGGCTCTGCATCGGCAGTTGTTCGATCCAGAAGCGTTCGTCTTCCTGCGGCCCCACGATCGGCACGCCGTAATGCGTAGCGAGCGCCTTTGCACCTGCGCAGTGATCGACGTGCCCGTGCGTGAGCAGCACTTTCTCGACCTGCACGTTCTGCCGCGCGATCTCCTGTTCGATCCGTTCGAGATCGCCGCCCGGATCGACGACGGCGGCGCGGCCGGTCTTTTCGCAGACGAGCAGCGAGCAGTTCTGCTGGAACGGCGTGACCGGGATGAGCGTGACTTTCATGAGGGCACCGGCGGCTAAAAGGACCGATTGTACCGGTCGCGCGAGCCGCCCGCCGGCCCAGCTTCGGGCCGCCCGGCGCACGCCGTGCGGGCAATCCCGGAGCATCCGATTGTTACCGCCATAGTGAGAATCAATGGCTGGGGAGGGGCGAATTTCGAGATGGGGTTTTGATTTATGTATAATGCGCCCCATTGCGCGTGAATTTCACGCAATTCGCTGGTGTTTCGGCCCCGTTAAATGGGGCGTCGGATTCACCGTCAAGCATCGACCGCCGGGGAGTCCGGCGGTGTATCCAGCACCGAGCATTCGGTGCTCACGTCTTGTCCGGCCGGGTGCTGCGCGCCCGCCTGCGGCCCTGCTGCCGCGCCGCCGGATGAGGCCTGTGCCGCCGTTCCTGTGCGTTGGCTGTACGCGACGCGCGCGAACGTGAAAGCCATGTTCGATGGCGGCATGTGGGGTCTGGTCAGGCTGCCGGGGACAGGTTGCGCCAGACGTGAAAACTAATCAGGACGGTTGCGGCCGAGACGAAAGCCGCGCCCATGCTAGCCGCCTGCTCGCATCCGAGCGGGGCGTGCACGCATTTGCCGTCCGGGCCGCGTATCCGCGTTGTTGAGCAGCGTTGTATCGGTGCGGCCCGAACCAGAAGGCGACACGTCGATGAATTTTCGATTTCCGACTCGATTCGGGACCATTGCATTATTTTTTGCGTTGACGGGCTGTGCGGTGCCATCCAGCCAGACCACCGGCAACGCCAATCAGAAGGGTGCGGTCGACAGGACGGCCGCCGCCGCGAAAGCGGACGACGACAAGCAACAACTCAATTTCGATTCCGCGCTGGCATCGATGCCGGCAGCCGACAGCAAGGACGCGAACAAGTCTTCGCTGGCGGATGCCGAGCCGATCGACGGCAAGGACGTATCGGATTTCCGTCAGACGGGCCGGGCATCGTGGTATGGCCGCGATTTCCACGGCCGCCGCACCGCGAACGGCGAGCGCTTCAACATGAACGCGCTGACCGCCGCGCATCGCACGCTGCCGCTGTCTTCGTACATCAAGGTGACGAACGCGTCGACCGGCAAGTGGGTCGTCGTGAAGGTCAACGACCGCGGGCCGTTCAAGCGTGGGCGTGTGCTCGACCTGTCGTATGCGGCCGCCAAGATCATCGGTCTCGTGCATGCCGGCACGGGTCGCGTGAAGATCGAAGGGCTGTCGCCGCAGGAAGCGCGCGAGGCGCGCGACGAGATGTTAGCGTCGCTGTCGTCCAAGTAACGCGACGGTTCGTCCGCCCATGCAGAAAGGGCTGCCTTCGGGCAGCCCTTTTTCGTTTCAGCGGCTCGTGCCGCGCACGCCGCGCGTCAACCATCCTTCAGCGCCAGCGCGCGCGCATACAGCGCGTTGCGCGACGCGCCCGTCAGCGCCGCCGCGAGCTTCGCCGCGCTCTTTACCGGCACTTCTTCCAGCAGCAGCTTGAGCAGCGCGTCGTGCGCGGTGTCGTCCGCCTCGTCGCGATTGGCCGGCGCGCCTTCGACCACCAGCACGAACTCGCCGCGCTGCCGGTTCGCATCGCCGCCGAGCCAGGTCTGTCCTTCGGCCAGGGTGCCCTGGAACAACTGCTCGTGTAGCTTGGTGAGCTCGCGCGCGATCAGCAGCCGACGCGCGGGGCCGAATGCGTCGGCCAGTGCGGCGACGGTTTCGGCGATCCGGTGCGGCGCTTCGTAGAACACCAGCGCGTACGGATGTTGCACGAGTGCCTGCAGTGCGCTGGCGCGCTGCTTCGACTTCGGCGGCAGGAAGCCCGCGAACGTGAACGTGCCGGCCCAGTCGCCTGCCACGCTCAGCGCGGTCACGGCCGCGCTCGCGCCCGGCAGCGGGACTACCGCGAAGCCCGCGTTGCGCACGGCGTCGACGAGCCGCGCGCCCGGGTCCGAAATGCCGGGCGTGCCGGCGTCCGACACGTACGCCACGCGTTCGCCCGCGCGCAGCTGCTCGATCACGCGCAGTGCGGCTTCGCGTTCGTTGTGCTCGTGCACGGCAACGAGCGGTTTCGAGATCCCGTAACGGGCGAGCAACTGGCCCGTGTTGCGGGTGTCTTCGGCGGCGATGCGGTCGGCGAGGGCTAGCACGTGCAGCGCGCGCAGCGTGATGTCGGCGGTGTTGCCGATCGGCGTCGCGACCACGTAGAGCGCGGCGCTCGGGTAATGCTGCGTTTGCGCGAGTTCGAGGAGGGCAGTCATGGCAGGCAATGCGCGCAATCGCGGCGCAAGCGGAACAAGGACGGCATTGTGCCACGCGCAGCCGGCCGCGCCGGGCGGCGCGCGCGGATTGCCGGCCACCGGCGACAACTTTTCCGGCGCCGCGCGATCCAAACCGGTCGGCGCGGCGTTCGAGCAGCGTGCGCGGCAGTTCCTCGAGCGTCGCGGCCTCGCGTTCGTCGCGGCCAACGTGACGATGCGCGGGGGCGAGCTCGACCTCGTGATGCGTGCGCCCGACGGTGTGCTCGTGTTCGTCGAGGTGCGTGCGCGGCGCAGCACGCGGCACGGCGGCGCGGCCGCGAGCGTCGGCTGGCGCAAGCGGCGGCGTCTGATCGCGGCGGCGCTTGGTTTCTGGGCGCGGCACGGCGCGGGCGCCGCGTGTCGCTTCGACGTCGTCGCGTTCGAGGCCGGCCGGCTCGACTGGCTGTGCGACGCATTTCGTGCCGACGATGTGTAGCCGCGAGCTGTGACGAGATGTAAAGAGTTCTTGCCGTACCCCCGGACAGGGCGCCGGAGTGCGGTAAACTCGCCGCACCCATGATGTCGCGCGCTGCGTGCCACGCGCCCAGTTCACCAGGAATCGATGTCAGTCGAACGTATTCAGCAACATTTCCGCGACAGTGCCGCGCTTCACGCCGAGGCGGCCGATGCGCTGTCGCTGCCGATCGCAGCCGCGGTCGATGCGATGTTCGCCGCGCTGGCGAACGGCAACAAGATCGTCGCGTGCGGCGACGGCCCGTCGGCTGCCGCTGCGCACTACCTTGCCGTGTCCCTCGTCGGCGGCTTCGAGCGCGAGCGTCCTGGCCTGCCGGCGATTGCGCTGGCCACCGATGCGTCGCAGGGCGGGCTCACCGGTGCGGCGGCCGCCGATCAGCTGTTCGCGCAGCAGGTGCGCGTGCTCGGGCAGACGGGCGACATCCTGCTGGTGCTCGACGCGGGCGGCGCGTCGCCACGCGTGCTGGCCGCGATCGACGAGGCGCACGAGCGCGAGATGACCGTCGTCGCGCTGACCGGCGGCAACGGCCGCGCAGTCGCGGCCGCGCTGTCCGACACCGATATTCCGATCAGCGTGCCCGCCTCTCGCGCGGCGCGCGTCCACGAAGTCCATCTGCTGACTATCCACTGCCTGTGCGACGGCATCGACGCGATGCTGCTGGGTGAGGATTGAACGAAGGAGAGCCGTCGATGAATCAAAGCCGCGTCAAAGGGACGCTCGTCAGAACCACGTTGCTCGTCGCGCTGACGGCGGGCCTTGCCGTGTCGCTGCAGGGCTGCGTGCTCGGCGTGCTGGGTGCTGCGGCAGGCGGCGGCGCGCTGATCGCGACCGACCGCCGTACGCTCGGCGCGCAGACGGAGGATCGCGAGATCCAGGTCAAGTCGCTCACGCAGATCAACAACGGGCTGCCGGATCAGTCGCACGTGAACGTGACGGTGTTCAACCGCCGCGTGCTGCTGACGGGCGAAGTGCCGAACGATGCATCGAAGCAGCGCGCCGAAGAGATCGTGCGCGGCATCAACAACGTGAACGGGATCGTCAACGAGCTGTCGGTCGAGCCGGCGTCGTCGCTGTCGTCGCGCGCGAACGACTCGTATCTCGAAGGGCGGGTGAAGTCCGAGCTGATCGCGACGAAGGGGGTGTCGGCGAACTACTACAAGGTCGTCAGCGAGCGCGGCAATATCTACCTGATGGGCCTCGTGACGGTCGACGAAGGCAATCGCGGCGCCGATGCGGCGAGCCAGGTGCCGGGCGTCGAGAAGGTCGTGAAGGTGTTCCAGTACATCCAGCCGCAGGACGCGCAGGCGTTGCAGGCTGCGTCGCCGAGCGATGCGTCCGGCGCGCAGGCCGCCGCCGCACCCGCAGATTCCGCGACGGTCGGTGCGGTGCCCGATGCGTCGGTCCAGTCCACCCCGCTGCAACCGCCCGCGCCGATCTCGAATTCGTCGAGCGTGCACCCGGGCAACCCGAAGGCGACGCCGCAATGAAGCTGATACAGATCAAACACTGGATGGTGCAGGGCGCCGCGGCTGCGGCACTCGCGGCCGGTGCGCTCGGCACCGCGCATGCCGATGTCGCCGATGGCCTGAGGGTCGCGCGCGGCAACGCCTGCATGGGCTGCCACGCAGTGGACCGCAAGCTCGTCGGCCCGTCGTTCAAGGACATCGCCGCGCGCTACAAGTCCGATCCGCAGGCCGTCGCGAAGCTGTCGAAGAAAGTGAAGGACGGCGGCTCGGGTGTGTGGGGGGCGATTCCGATGCCGGCGCACCCGCGCATGAGCGATGCGGATCTGCGTTCCGTGGTCGAATGGGTGCTCGCGGGCGCACCGTCGAAGTGACGCATTTGGGTAGCGAACCCCTATTGCCAAGCGCGGAAATGCGTGTGTATGATGGTTGTCTGTTGGGGCGGTAGCTCAGCTGGGAGAGCGTCGCGTTCGCAATGCGAAGGTCGGGAGTTCGATCCTCCTCCGCTCCACCATAAATTCCAGTAAAAACAACGCACTACGTCTCACGATGTAGTGCGTTGTTTTGCATTTGGAAGCAGGTTTTGGCACGCCATGTGTGCCAAATTTGTGCCAGGGTTGCACCGCTTGCCCCGCACCGCGCGCATGACATTGCAGCAAATTGCGGGTACGATCCTTGGTAATCGCGCTGAAGACGTACAGAACGGCTACGAGACAAAAGCAAAGGGCAAGGGGTCTAGCAAACTGGACCTTGTCCACAAAGCGTGGAGCCACGGACTGTTCAGCAGCCCCCGCCATAAGCGGATTGGTGGGTGAGCCAGAAAGGATGCCGAAGGCAATCGCCAGGTTTATGACTTCCGCCGGTCAGGATGAGGCCGGAAACTAACGGGACAGCATAGCTTGGAGAGCGAGGCGAACATGGGGGACAACCCCGCCGTACAAGTGCTCGCTGCTAATTTGGGCAAGTAGCGATAAGCGTAAAGTCTTCGTCCATCTGGGCAAGGTACGGAACCGCGGACTCATCCGAACTTGGCTGGTCATCGACCAGCCGGGATCGGAGTGGTTCGCCCATGAAATCTCTGCTCACCGTAGAACAACTTTCCAACTACCTCCATAAGTCTGTCGCAAGCATCCGCAGCGACGCTACTCGCAACCCGCAGTCGCTTCCCCCAATTTGTCGTCTGCCAAACACCAAACGGCTGCTTTGGCGGCTTGAGGACGTCGAGAGCTGGCTTGCCGCCCATGTCGAAGGAGGGACGGCACCGACAGCTTGCGATGTTGCCGAGTTGCAACGATCGCGCCGAGGTCGGCCAACGAAAGCGGAGCAAGTGGCGCGACGTCGTCAGGGCACGGCGCGGCAGACGGTGCAATCTCAAAATGCCGCCGCTGCCACGGATAGCCGGAGGTGATCCGTGGACGACTCTCAAGTCACCCTGCACGAGCTGGGGGGCGAAGTGGACGCGCGAAGTGGTCCGCCGAAATCCAGCTCGACGAAGGTTTCCAGCCTGATTTCCACGGCGCTGGCGATTCAGGAAGAAGACGCTGCTGCATCAGGGCAAATCGGATACATGGCGCGAGCGATGATCTGGGCGTCCATGCCTCATAAAAAGGTTGATGGTGCTCATTTCAGATGCGACAACGGCATCGCTACCGTCACGATGCTGGTCGATCCCGAGATCGGTCTGCCATATGGAAAATTTCCTCGGCTTATCTCTGCCTGGTTGACGCGCGAGGCCAAGCGGACCAAATCGCGCGAGCTGACACTTGGTCGAAGCCTCAACGAGTTCGCCGGAAAACTCGGGCTATCAAACAGCGGCGGCCGCCGCGGCGACACCACGCGGCTGAAGATTCAGGCGACAAAATTGTTCAGCACGTTCGTAACGTTGAAGGCAAACCACGGAGATGACTTCGCCTACAAAAACGTCAGTCTTTCCGACAGCGGGATGTTGCTCTGGAACCCTAACAGGCCACACGAGCAATCAATGTGGGAGAGCACTGTGACGCTGTCGGAAGCCTTCTACCGACAGTGCATGGACTACGCGGTGCCGTTCGACCTGCGTGTATTGCATGCTCTGCGTGCGCCATTGGCGATCGACCTGTACCTCTGGCTTACATGGCGAATGTTCATTCTGCGAGGGAGGGTGCGGATTCCATGGGAAGCATTGCGCATGCAGTTTGGCGCAGGGTACGCCCTCACTCCGCAGGGTATGGCGCACTTCCGCGCGGAATTCAATCGCTGTCTGAAGGACGTGTGCATGTTGTACCCGGCAGCAAAGGTATCGTCCGGGAGGGATGGGCTGAGCTTGATTCCTAGCCCTCCTCACATCATCCCGATCTCGGTGTCGCAGTGATTCGTGTGTGGATAGGTCTGTGGACGGCGCAACTTATCCACGCTGAAACACCGATACCAAGGTCAGCAGGTGCGAGCCGTTGTGGGAGTTCGTGCCGCGGGCGTTTGCACAACGAAGCTGCGCGCAGAAACACCGATACGCTTGCGCTGAAGTACCGATACGGCAGCGCTGAAACACCGATACGGAGGGCGCTCGACAGACTTCCAAGTGTTTGATTTGAAATCAATCTCGACCGTGAATGTGCGTGGGCAAGTAGTCTTTCAAATAGCCTTCCATGTATTCAACAAGTAGGAAGGGGCCTCCAGCCTGGGGATAAGTGGTGGGGGGGCTTGTCCGAGCGAGTCATCATTTCTCGCGTTTGATGTTGAACGCCAGGGATTGGTCGGTATTGCTGTCGGCATCGCCGTCAACTCATCTGCGTAAGTCGACACCTGATCTCTCAGTCAGCATCAGATCAGGTCCGAGATCGCTTGACCGTCACTAGTTGTTCACTATCTCGAAGCCAGCGGTCAGTATGCGGCCGTTGCTGTCGGTGGTCGCTGACGAGCTTATTTGCGCTGTCTGGTGCTAAGCGGTCCTTGAACCAGCCGACATGCGATGCCCCGAATACCGGCTGTACGAGGTGCAGCCGTCGATTGGCCTCTCACGCAACGCTCGAGCCGCGCTCGAGACCGTCTCTCTGCTGTTTGAACTCACCTCAACGCAAGGATTATTGATCGCTCGATTTTGTGCCGAAGCTGCAACACGCGAGAGCTACCATCATGTAACATTTGCTTACAAACGGGCGTAGCTGCCCCATCCAGACCAGAGACAAGGTACATGACGGGCTTTTTCACGCAGATCGAAGACACCGAAGATGTGCGCCAAGGCGACATCATCCGCAAGCTTAATCCCAAGACCGGCGAAGCTGAGAAGCTGGGAATCCTGATCACGGCCGATTGCGATATCGCCCTAAGGAAAGCGGGCGAACGCTACACCTGGCTGGAAATCGTGCCCATGCCTGTCTATATCGAAGGCCCGTGGGCGCAGGAGCAGTTGCGCAAGCTATCTGAGAAGCGTTCCAAGGCAATATGCGAGCATCTCAATAGCCAGATCCGCAAACGGCAACTGGGCCTTGCGTCACTGACACATGAGTCACTGGTGCAATGGTTGCGCAGCAAGACTGCCGAAGAAATCCTGGCGAGCGCCACCGGCGAGGCGCCAACCGAAAATGGCAAGCCGCTGCGCGACCTCCAGGCGTTCGCACTCACGGTCAGCGCCGACGAAACCCAGAGCGCTTTCAGCCGCTTGAAAGCTGCTTGGACACTCTTCGGTGTCGAAGAAAAAAACCAGCAGGAAAGCGTGCGCAATGCCTTCAAGGACAGCGGCGGCTTCCAAGACTATTTCGTGCTTCCAGAGCTGCCCCGACAGGCCGGTCTCGGCTTTGTGGTGATGCTGCGTTCGATGTGGACCATCTTTGCCTCCGAACTGTATCTCACCGAGCAGGACGCGCGCATTCATGACCGCCCGGATGCCTTCCATCGCCTGGGGCGCCTCAATGACGGCATCCGTTTCTCGATCACTCAAAAGCTAGCATTCCTGTTCTCGCGCATCGGCATGCCCAAGACTTTCGAATCCGCCTGCGAAACAGCGACCGAACTGACGGTCGAGGAATTCTTCAAGAAAAACGAGCAGGAGGCTTGACCATGACGATGACCGTATCCGCCCTCGTCATTGACCAGAAAGCAATCAGCATTCTGGACCGGGCATTCATCGAGGATGCCTGGCTCCAGAAATTCGAGGTGCCACAGAATACCGATGGCCTACGCCGTGTGGAATCGAATGACATCGTCTATCTGCTGTCCGACGATGCAGACCTGGATGATGGCTACCTGGTAATCAACACCACCGTGTTCACGCCTGCGTCCGGGCTTGCCAAGCCACGCACGGCGTTCGAGCGGGTGATCCGCGTGGCATTGCGCCACTTCGACCGCAGCATTGCGATTCCCGTTCAGTGGCAGCCGTACCACAGCGGCTCTCGGCTTTCGGTTTTCGCACAGTCCTCCCGGGACGCCCAGCAACGGGTCTACTTCGACCAATCACCGGACGGCACCGGCAATCTCTACGCGTTTGCTGTGACTAGCAGCCCAAAAGACCTCGATGGAGTGCCGGAGGACAATGCGCTGTATCAGCGCGCGATAGAGGGCATCTGCGATGCCATTTTGGCGGACCCGCCGGCAGCCCCCCCTGTCGGCAACTTCGGCGTTCTGCTGTCGGAGCCCTTGGCAGTCCGGCTGGCGAGTACGGGGACATTGCAGGAGTGGTACGAACAGCGCCTGAATCAGGAACAACTTGAATTTGTCGATCGTCCGCATGATCGGCCCGTGCGGCTACGTGGCGCCGCCGGCACTGGCAAGACGCAAGCGATGGTGGTGAAGTGCCTGCGCGATCTGTACGCCGACGCTGACAGCGACAAAACGTTCGCATTCTTGACCCACAGCTCGGCATTGGCCCATACGGCCGTGCGAGGCATGCTGCACGCACTGGACCCCACGGAGCGCTGGACATCGTTGAGGACGCCCTCCGGACAATCCAGGCTGTGGATCGGCACCATCTACGAGCTGGCGCAAGAGAAGCTGGGTTACGAGAAAAAGGGCTTGAGGCCCTTGTCGCTGGACGGCCGTGACGGACGAGAATACCAGCGGATCCTCATCGAGCAGGCCATTGACCAAGTTGTGACTGATCCTCGGATCGTGCTGGACTTGTTCCCCGGTTGTCCGGATTTTCAAAAGCGCCTGAAGAATCGCGGCGAAGACGCCTCGCTCATTGACGAACTAATGAACGAGTTTGCTTGTGTATTGGACCTGGAAGCTATCAAGAAGGACACCCACGAGGCTAACCGCTATGCGCGTGCCGCTTCTAGGGAGCCTTGGCAAATGGTTCTACCAAGCGAAGCCCATCGCCGCGTGGTCCTGGAAATCCACGACATCTACCGGGCGCTGCTGCGGGCGGCGAAGATGCTGGGCATGGATCAGATGATCGCGGACTTTGGCGGCTACCTCGGCACGCACGAGTGGGGGGCCTTGCGCGAGCGTGATGGCTTTGACCTAGTGTTCGTCGACGAATATCACTACTTTACGCGCGCCGAGGCCATGTTGCTCCATAACCTGTTTAAAACGCGGGCGCAGGTCGGCGGCCGCTGGCCTTTGCTCATGGCGTACGACATCAAGCAAGGAACCAACGACGTCGCCTTCAGCGGCGGGATGGAGAAATTCCGCAACCCGGGCGTTGGCGAATCCGTGCTTACCGAACTTAAGCAGGTCTATCGCTCGACACCTCAGATCACCGCATTCTTGCGCGACCTCGACGCTTCCTTCCCGGCCATGGACCTGGAGGGCGAGTACGCCACTTACGTGGCCGAGTCGCAGCAGGACGACGGCGAAACGCCGACCCTGACCGTCTACGAAACTGATATCAGCCTAGTCGACAACGTCTTTGAGCAGGCTACCCGCTTGGCGCGCGACATCGACGGTGGCGGCAGCCAGGTGGCGGTGCTGTGCCTGAACGAGGCGCTGTTCGACAAGATCCAAGTCGCCGGCCGGGTCCGCGAAAAATTCGTGCCAATCACCACCCGCGAAGACCTCAAGGAGCTGCGCTACGCCAAGAGCAAATGTGTCTTCAGCATGCCGGAATTTGTGGCAGGGTTGCAGTTCCACACCGTGTTCCTCATCCATGCGGATAGTGCGGACTACGACGAGGACCAGGGCCAAGGCACGCGAAGGCGCTATGTGTCGCGCGTATACCTCGGCGCCAGCCGGGCCGCATTCAAGATCCTGCTGGCGAGCTCTAAGGAACACGGCGGGCCCAGCCACTTGTTGGCCGCGCCGCTGGCCAACAACACACTGCGGCGCGTTGACTGAACTCAGTCGCACTGCAGCAAGGCGACGTCAAGATCTGCCGGCACACCCGCTGAGTGCCGTCAGGCAGCCTCGGGCGAAGCCCGGCTCTCGGCACGAGTAGCGCCCAAGACGCAAACTAGGCGACCCAGGCGGAGAGCCCGCTGTAGCGGAGATCCTTCGGCTCACGCAGCTGCCTTCGGCCATGGGCAGTTGCTCATCTGCGGTCGCATCGTACCGCCTTTGGCGCCGCGCTGAGTCGGTCGTTGACGACCACTCCGCGGTCGTGCTGTGGCGGGTGCCCGGTGTCGGCGCTCAGCTGTCAAACGAGCTGCTACCCAGTGAATGTCCGGTGACGGTGGCCGCTCAGCCCCCTGGCTGCGAATGACTCAGACCGGTCTTTAGGCGCTGCACGGCTATCGGCCGCTTAGGCCGATCTAAGTCAGACGATCTGGCGCTGTCTGTTTGGTCTAGTCCAGCGTTATACAACTCATCCGTGTTACTTGACACTTGAGGGACCGATGTCGCGTCATGCGTCTGAGGCGCGAACTCGGCTACAGCTGTTCATTGGCTCTTGTCCCTCATCTGTCAAGAATGTGCGGGTGTTTTAGCCGCTAAAATTTCTCGCGGTGGCTAGCCAATCCAATCGAGCCTGGACCTCAGTGTTTCCCACCGCTCTTCAGCAGGTACTGTAGCCTCCGGTCGCGTCACGATAGCAGCCAGCTCGTCTCGTATGCTCTCCAATATGCCGTGGTGCGATAGCTCAGCCGTCACGTTGGCGTTGTCGAGACAAATACGCACGCAACGGTAAGTTCCCACGCCGTCGAAACTGAGCAAGGCTAGTGTGCTCATCGTCTGAAACAAGCGATGCAACGCCACGGCCTCGGAAAGGTAACGTAACGGAAGTAGCGCTTGGTTGGCCTCCGCCAACAAAACCTCACCCTCGAAATCAGCAAGCGTCACATCGAACGCTTTCTCGTCGGCGAATTCGTCAGCGACCTCTGACCAGATTCGGTCATCAAGACTCGGCCCCATGTGGCAAAGGCGAGATCTACAGAGTTGCCAAAGATCATGCGCATCGCCCCACAACGCAATCCATAGATCGGCCGGGCCGCGTTCGTGCAACAAGTTAGCTCTGGCGTCAAATTGAGATAGCAGCTTGAGCTGATTGATCGACAAGGCTTGACCGCCTCCGAAATTCAATCGCCACTTGCCAGACGTGTGCGTAGTGCTGTTCATCCGAGCATCGAAACGCGTGGCGAACTGATATGGATTCTCGGCGCCGACGTGACGAGCGAGTGCGTGCAGTAGTGCGGCCGCACGCATTCCACCTCGCTTCTTCTCTGAATCAGTCCTAGCAGGCCGTGCCATAGGTCTTTAAGTCCTAGTAAGAAAACCCCTAGTTACTCGCGCTGCAATTCTATCCCTGCTTACCCAAGAATTCACATATCGACATCAATCAACACCAGTCTGGCCAAGTGTGTGCGTACAACATTCGACATCCTGAAAGAGCAGTACGGTGCGGTCATGACGCTGGAGCAACTTGCGACAACCCTGAGTCGCAAGCCGGAGGGGCTGCGAATGGCGTTGCTAAAACCGACGAGCGAATGGGCACGATGTCTCAACGCCCACAAGGTGTACATCGGGCGTCGTGTGTATTTCCCTATCGAAGCAGTCGCTCGCATTCTCGATGCTGGTTCAGAGATTCGCGACGATCGTTAGAAAGAGCGAAGGGCGGATCGGCGTCGTCCATCGCTGGCGTCTTACCGGAAAGGACCGGCTGTTCCAGCGAGAAACAGAGTTCTTCGCAGATTCGACCTAGGAAATGCAAATGCAATTGCAGCGTTTTGCAAGTCTATGCATGGAGAAAACAGATGGGTTTAGCGGGCAGGATGTGTGAAGTAGTCCCACCGGCAAGCCGGCGTTCCTACTTCACTTTCCTTATTCGCACCTTCGGTGCTCAACGGAAATCCCGCTTTGCGAGGCAAGTCGGCAGAGCCGGCAACGAGTAATGGGGACATTTGTGGAAATCAAAGCGAAGGACGTGACCCGGAAGGGTTGCTCGCCGATCAAGGTCTACTGCTTGCCGGAAGAACGTGCCGAAATTGAGGCGATGGCGAATGCAGGTGGACACAGCACATCGACCTATTTGCGCTTGGTCGGGATGGGCTATCGCATCCAAGGCGTGATCGACGCAGCGCAGGTGCGCGAGATGGTTCGCGTGAATGGCGATCTGGGTCGTCTTGGAGGCCTCTTGAAACTCTGGCTCACGAACGATGCCCGCGTGGCGGGGTTCACTCCGGCCACGATCCACGCGTTGTTGTCCAAGATCGAAACGATGCGGGATGAGATGAGCCGCATCATGGAAAAAGTAGTACGGCCGAGGGCGGAGCCATGATTGCCAAGCACGTTCCCATGCGCTCCCTCGGCAAGAGTGATTTCGCGGGCTTGGTGAAGTACATCACGGCAGACCAGGCCAAGGAGCACCGGATCGGGGAGGTGCGGCTGACGAATTGCGCAGCGCCCACGGTTCGTGACGCGGTGATCGAGGTGCTGGCCACCCAACAGGCGAACACCAGAGCCAAGAGCGACAAGACCTATCACCTCCTGGTCAGCTTCCGCGCCGGCGAGCAGCCCGATGCTGCGACGCTGGAAGCTATCGAGGCCCGGATATGTGCGGGCCTCGGGTTTAGCGATCACCAGCGCGTCAGTGCCGTGCATCACGACACCGACAACCTGCACATACACATCGCCATCAACAAGATTCACCCGACGCGGAACACCATTCATGAGCCGTATTACCCACACCGGACGTTGGCCGAGCTGTGCGACGTCCTCGAGCGGGGCTACGGACTGCAATGCGACAACCACGCACCGCGTCGGTGTGGTGCCGAGTCGCGGGCGGCTGACATGGAAAGACATTCCGGCATCGAAAGCCTGGTCGGCTGGATCAAGCGCGAGTGCTTGGAAGAAATTCGAGGTGCGCGGAGCTGGGCTGACATGCACCAGGTCATGCGTGCCAACGGGCTGGAAATCCGGGCAAGAGGGAACGGGCTGGTGATAGAGGCCGGCAACGGTACGCAGATCAAGGCAAGCACGTTGGGCCGCGACTTCTCGAAAGCGAAGCTGGAAGGTCGGTATGGTCCATTCGAGGCCTTGTCGGTGCGGCAGGCCGATGTCCCGTCGAAGCGCCAGTACCAAAAGGACCCTATACGGCTTCGGGTGAACACGATCGAGTTGTACGCGAAATATCAGATTGCCCAGCAGCGTGCGACGGCCGATCGGGCGACTGGTTTGGCCGAGTTGCGCCGTCAGAAGGAAAAGCAGATTGAGAACGCCAAGAGGAAGGGGCAGGCTCGGCGCGCGGCAATCACGCTATTGGGCGGTGGTCGCCTGACGAAAAAGGTGTTGTATGCCCAAGCGGGCGGTGCCCTGAAATCAGAGCTGGAAGCAATCTACACGCAGCATCGAGTCGCGTGCCAGCGCCTCTATGAGCAGTACCGCCGGCATACGTGGGCCGACTGGCTCAAGCAAGAGGCTTTGCAGGGCAGCGCAGAGGCCCTGACTGCGCTGCGCGCCAGAGAAGCCGCCCAAGGCCTGAACGGGAGCACGATCAAGGCCAAGGGACAACCGCAGCTTGGCTATGCCCCCGTGATCGACAACATCACCAAGACGGGAAAGATCATCTATCGAGCCGGCAGTACCGCCGTGCGGGATGATGGCGACCGCTTGCAGGTATCCGAAAAGGCGGGCCAGGAGGGCGTGCAGCAGGCGCTACGACTGGCCGTTGATCGGTACGGCGACCGTATAACGGTCTCTGGCAGCGCTGAGTTCAAAGCGCGCGTCATCGGAGCGGCCATTGATATGCGACTTCCCATCACGTTCGATGATCCGTCGATGGAGCGGTTGCGGCAACAGTACATGACGGCCAGTCAACCTGCTCGGGCCAGTCGTCCGGCAGTGAAGCCTGTCGGGCAGGAGCCTCCTCCGCAAGCCCGGAATCGTCTGCGCACACTGTCCCAACTCGAAGCGCTGTCGATCGAAGGTGGCGATCAAACGGCGAGCCGTCACCCGGCTCCATCACCGATCGCAGGCGATCCAGCGCGTCGGCAGGTCGAGCAGGTGGCGCGACAGGCAGTGAGCCGATTTAAGGCCGCCGCAAATCGGCGGAAGGTGCGTGCAATCGGCTATGGCGACCAAGGCAAGGCCTGGAAGAACTTGCCAGACGAGTTGCGGCAGCGGATCGATCGTTTCAATTCGCAATCGCCAGAACGCCAGGAGATCGAGCTGGCAAGGATGCAGCGCGAGGTTGTGGCGCGTCGCGATGGTGAATTGTCATCGTTGGACGGCGCGAAAAAGGAGAAAGGTCGGTCGCGATGAGGCGGAGAGCCGACAAGGCATAGACGCTTGGCGGTCCATCGACGGTCAAGCGTGTTGACACCGTGACATCACAAAAATGAGGCCGGGCTTCGGTGTCGCTCTGGTCACCTACCGGTAGCTGCCGTGGCGAAGCTACTCGATGTTCCAGGGCCACATACCGAAGGACTATCGTCATGACGAAGAAAATTTTAGCCGCTAAAACGGTGACGCTCGCACTAGCGATCGCCTACATCTCATCGCAACCGGTTCACGCTGGCGGTATTCCGGTGATCGATGTCACAAACGTCATGCAGACAACGATCAGCGCGATCAACAACGTGCAATCGGTTCAGAAGCAAATCGAGCAATACACAACGCAGTTGCAGCAGTACCAAAACATGCTTCAGAACACGCTGGCGCCAGCGGCCTACGTGTGGGATCAGGTGAACGGCACGATCAACAAGCTCCTGCAAGCGCAGGACATGTTGAATTACTACAAGAATCAGGTGGGCAACATCGATGCTTACCTGTCTCGATACCAGGACGTGGCGTACTACCGATCGTCCCCATGTTTCACAGCGACTGGATGTTCGGAAGTGCAGCGGCAAGCGTTGACCGACGCTCAGGCAAACGGTTCTGAAGCTCAAAAGCGAGCAAACGATGCCGTACTGAAGGGCGTCGATCAGCAACAACAAACCTTGCTCACCGATGCCGCGAACCTGCGGTCATTGCAAACCCAGGCGTCGAGTGCACAGGGCCAAATGCAGGCGATCCAGGCGGCCAATCAGCTTGCCAGTGCTCAAACGAATCAACTTCTCCAGATCCGTGGGCTGCTCGTCGCTCAACAGGCTGCTACTGCAACGCGTGCGCAGATCGTTGCAGATCGCGAGGCTCAACAAGCCGCCGCGAGTGCGCAACTGCGCAATGGCAGCAACATCACGCACCCAGCTCCCAAGAACTGGACTTTCGAATAAGGAGATGGACATGAAAGTAGTCATTTGGACTCTCATATCTGTCGCAATGCTCGCTGGGTGTGACGACAAGAACGCATCGGTGGAAGCGAAACAAGCGGCGGCTGCCGCGCAATTGCGTGACGGTAGCAATATCGTCAGTCCTCCGCCGAAGAACTGGACGTGGGGCGACGCACCGTCGCAACCATCGAAGAAAGATCAATGAGGGCTACACCATGAGAGCGAAGGTTTTTACGCACGGTAAGCAGCTTGCGATCGGGGCGATGATTCTTCTTCACGTTGCTACCGCCTTTGCCGCACCGATGAGCGACAACGTCGTTGATTCCGTGATGGCGAAATACCAATCTGCGGCCAGCGCATGGGGCAACGTCATGGTGAGCTACGGATCGTGGCTTTTCTGGGGATTGGCACTCGTCAGCATGGTATGGACGTACGCGATGATGGCGCTCCGTCGTGCCGACATTCAAGAGTTCTTTGCCGAGACGATTCGATTTTTTGGCACGCTGGGCTTCTTCTGGTGGATTTTGTACAACGGGCCTGCGATCGGGGACGCCATCGTCAAGTCGATGTGGATGATAGGAGCAAAGGCCATCGGGCAGACAACCGATTTCACGCCCGGCGGTATCGTGAAAGTCGGCTACGACATTTTTACCAACGCGCTTGACCAGTCGTCTGTTTGGTCGCCGACCGACAGTGTCGTAGGGCTTCTCATGGCGCTGGTCGTGATGATTGTCTTGACGATCGTCGGCGTGAATCTGCTCCTGGTCTTCGTGTCGGCCTGGATCATGATTTACGGTGGAGTATTTTTCCTCGGCTTTGGGGGATCGCGCTGGACCTCAGATATTGCTATCAGCTTCTACAAGCACGTGTTGGCGATAGGTGCGGAGCTGATGGTGATGCTCCTGCTCATCGGTATCGGAAAGACGTTCATCAACGAGTACTACTCGAGCATGACAGCCGGCATTGACCTCAAGGAAATGGCAGTCATGGTCATTGCTGCTTTCGTGCTGATGTATCTCACAAACAAGATACCTCCCAGGGTTGCAGGTATCGTCGGCGTTGGCGGTGTTGGCTCGATCGGCGGTGTCGGCCTTGGTTCAGTAATGGCAGCGGCCGCCATGACGGCGAGCGCAGCCGCATCGGTTGGCTCCTCGATATTGGCCGGGGCGACCAATGCCGCAGGTGGAGCCTCAGCCCTGCAGGCGGCGTTCCAAGTGGCGCAACGAAATATGACCGAGGGGACGGGCATGTTTAGCGGCAGCAGCAGCGGCTCCGGCTCCGGCTCCGGCAGTCTCGGGGGCGGTAGTGCTGGCGTCAGCAGCGCCTCTGGGGGCAGCGGTGGTTTCAGCTCATTCATGAGCAACGCTGGTCGCTTTGCGACCGACATGGGCGCCAATCTCGCGAAGGGTGCCGGCCAGATCGCGACGGATAAGGCCGTCTCGATGATGGATTCGGCTAAAGAGCGCGTGGCGCAAACCACGGGCGGAAAAATCGCGTCGGATATCCGAGGAGATTCTGATTTCCGGAGATCGGCCGGTGGGGAGACGGCCAGTTTTGCCGGTAGCAGTGTGGGCGGTGTAGATCCGGCGACACCTATGAACGATGAGGTAGCGGCATTCGTCAACCGACAGCCTTTGCCGGATGCATGAGAGCGCACCGGCCGGCTGCAACCGGCCGGCACTTCCACGTAACAACACCTGCTAGAGAGGTGAAGCATGGCAACTACACATGATATCGAAGCGCAGCGAGTCGTCCATCGTGCGGCCGTTCAACTGGCTGCTTTGAATTTTGTTGATCAAGATTCCGCAAGACAACTTTCGCAGGTGGCCGAGGCGCTCGCCAACTTGTTCGTGGTTGTTTTCTACCAGGCTGAGACCGGTCGTGCGACGGCTTCGGACTTCAACGAGGCGATGATCGCGATACGTGAGGCGTTGCGGCCGCACTAACGGTGACATGGCGAAACTACGTAGTAGCTTGCGTCCTGCTAGGCAGTTACCTCGACTCGTCGGAAGTAGGGCATTCAGACCTAGCTCCGCTATCGTCGAACGGCGGCCAAACCTCATGCCCAACAGGCGGGCCGAAGCTAACCTCGGCCTGCCTGTTGTTCGGCGTGATGCGTGCGATAAGTGGAGCAACCGCCTTGTCGAGGGGCAATTGTACGTTGTGCGCTTTGCGGCTCAGTCCGCCACGGAGCGTGTGCCGAGATTTCGACGATTTTCTGGATCTGTTTCCCATCAGACGCCGCCTTACATTCATTTCATACGTGACACGCAGAATAACCTTCTGCACCGTAAGCCCGTAGCATCCGTCAGACAGGAAGTTATACGACATGACAGTTTTCAACAATGAGGAAGTACGCCGGCAAGGGCTTCACGAGTTGGGCGAAGCAATGGCAGCCAAGCGACGTGATGATCCGCCGCCAGAAACGGAACAGCTGGTTCCATGTTGCGAGGATGTACCTGATGAACGTGCTGTCATCGAGGAGCGAGCGGCTGACACTCCACGGTTCGTCGAGCCTGGTAGCCCGGAAGAGGCTGTCGCGCGCGAAGGCGGGCCTCCCGCGTTTGTCACGACTTGTCGGTTGAGAGATGTAAGGTAGCTGTTCAGCGCAGGCTGACAAGCTTTTCAGTAGTTTCACTGGAGTAAAACACGGGGATTCGTTAAGATCGGCAGTTAATTTCTTTCCGAGCGAGTTAGTATCTCGCCATGGCGCAGCGAATTTCGGGGGAATGTGTTCAATCTATGAACGCCGCTTACGCCGTTTTGGGGCCTGCATCGATAGCAAGTTGATGCGAAATTTGGACGGGGACCATGTCAAAAACAATGCTCTTGCCTGTTAAAGATTTAACCATCGATCTGCATAATTTCCGTACGGTGGCGCAAAGAAGTGAGTTGGAGGCAACAAAGGCTATGATTTCCATTAGCCCAGATTATTTCTGGGGTCTGATGGAAAGTTTGCTCGACGATGGTTATCTTCCTACCGAAAACATAATTGTTCTCGAGGCGGATGACGGCAAAAAGGTGGTGAAAGAGGGGAATCGTCGTGTTGCATCTCTAAAAATTATATTGGGTCAAATTAAAGCGGCTTCGCTGAATTTGCCGGACAAGCTGTCTGAACGTATCGCTGATTTATCGCAAGAGTGGGAAAAAGAGAACTCAAAAATTCCCTGCACCGTCTACAAGGAATCTGAGGCGGATTTGGTCGATCGCATTGTCACGCGTACTCACGGCAAAGGACAGAAGGCAGGTCGCGATCCTTGGGAAGCAGTGGCTCGTGCACGGCATAATAAAATTGCGAATGGGGCTGCCGAGCCAGGTTTGGACTTGCTGGAAAAATATTTGAAGCATGGCGAAAATCTTACGCCAGAGCAAAAGGTGCGATGGGCTGGTAGATATAATCTGACGGTTCTTGATGAGGCGATTAAGAAAGTCGCGCCGAGATTTTCGGTGAATTCCAGCCCGGAGCTTGCAAAAAAATATCCAAAAATTTCCTATAAGCAACCGCTGGATGAGATAATCTACGCCATTGGTGTGGAATCGCTGACGTTTACAAGTATTCGGGAGTCGGCGGATTTTGCGCTACGTTTCGGTGTTCCTCCGGCGACTTCTGCAAGTAATGCTGGCAATCCAAGTGGGGCGAGTGCGGCAGGGAATCCTTCGTCCGGTGCTTCGACTGCGAGCCCGGGGAGTAGTGCAGCGGGATCTAGTTCGTCCTCTACTTCATCTACCAAGCCTGGCAACAACTCTGCGGGCGCCTCTAGTGGTGGCACTTCGACGAACGCAACGGGGGGTGCCAACTCATCTTCTGGCTCGTCGTCTAACGGAAAACCTACTACTACAGCGACTAATGATGAGCGGTCCGTGAAAAGGTCGTTGCGAGCACTGAAGCTCTTTGGCCCCAACCGGTCGAAAGTTGAAACTTTGCGAAAAGAGGCGATGAAGCTGAAGCTGAAAGATAATCCGATCGCTTTCTGCTTTTTGCTGCGAAGTATGTTTGAAATATCGGCCAAGGCATATTGCCAAGACCATGCGTCAGAGCCCGGTGCGCCAAAGTCGGCGAAGGCTGATGGCAGTGACCGTACGCTCTCGGATGTTTTGCGAGACATAGTGTCGCATTTGACGCAAAATGGCACTGATAAGCAGATGCAGCGATTGCTTCACGGTCCTCACACGGAAATTCAACGAAAGGACGGGATATTGTCTTTGACCTCTATGAATCAGCTTGTCCATAACGCCTCTTTTACTATCATGCCGGGTGATATTCCAACGTTGTTTGCGAATATTTTCCCTCTTCTTGAGCAAATGAATAAGTGAGGATGGGAGAGGGAAATGGCTCAGAATCGAACTCCATTGCGATATCCCGGGGGGAAGCAGAAGCTCACTCCTTTTGTGCTGGAACTGCTCAAGGCAAATGATCTTGAGGGGGGGCATTATGTCGAGCCGTATGCGGGTGGTGCGGGCGTCGCTATGGAACTTCTGGCGGATGGACACGTTGAACATGTTCATCTGAACGATTCTTCGTATCACGTTTATTCGTTTTGGCGATCTATACTAGATCATACTGACGATTTTTGTTCGAGAATATCGCGATCGCTTCTAAACGTAGATGAATGGAAGATACATCGCGAAATATTGCGGCACCCGGAAGATCACAGCGAGTTTGAGGTCGGGTTTGCCACTTTTTACCTCAATAGAACGAATCGATCGGGCGTTTTGACTGGCGGCGTGATCGGTGGGCTTGATCAGTCTGGGAAATGGAAGATAGACGCTCGATTTCCGAGGAATGAGCTTATCACAAGAGTTGAGTTAATTGCATCTCTCCGGGAATCGATCACGCTTCATAATCTCGATGCGGAGAAATTTTTCGCGACGTGCGTGAAGGATTTGCCGAAGAAGTCTCTGATATATTGCGATCCGCCATATTTTGAGAAGGCTAGTCGCCTTTATTTGAACCACTACGATCCGGAGGATCATGGGCGCATCGCGAAAACTATTCAGAAGATAAAGCGTGTAAAGTGGGTGGTCTCATATGATGGGGTTGCTCCGATACTTGAGTATTACTCGGAGCGCCGTAAATTTCTGTATCAACTGCAATACAACGCGTCTCGTGCTTATAAAGGGAGTGAGGTATTTATCTTCTCGGATAATACAGTCATTCCGCGCAGATCTTCGCTTCCATATATTGCGAAGGCGCTCAGATCAAATTCGCGATCTCTTTATCCGCCATTGCACGCATAGATGGTTACGCTAGGCGCTTTGCTAGTTCTTCTGCGCGAGGATGGTAGTAACGCATGAGCATGCGTGGATCTTTGTGCCCGGTGATCTTCGTTAGCTCATGCATGGGAAAAATTGACGCCAAGCGCGAGGTGGCTTCATGTCGCAAATCGTGAAAGCGAAGATCTGTTAGAAATTTATCGCTGATTGATCGGCCCACTTCCCTGCACTCTTCAATGTAGAGCTTTCGGGCACGCGTGACAGCGCGCTCAAAGGCTCTAGTGACTGCATCGCCGCGTATTTGGAAAACTGGTCCGGAGCTTGGCTCGTCGTGGCTACCTTGGTCGGTATCGCTGGATCCTTTGAGCGCTTGCAACGTCGCGATAGCACGCGACGACAGTGGTACATCGCGGGCACTGCCGTTCTTGGTTGCCGGTAGATGAGCGACACGCCGCTTAAGGTCGATGTGTTCCCAACGCATCGCAACAATTTCCCCACGACGCATGGCGGTTTCGACTGCCAGCCAAATAATGGATGGCAGCAGCGTTGAATTGCTCGCTGCAACCACGCGCTCCAGTTCACCGTCTGGTGTGGTCCGGTCAGAATCGTCATCGTTCGCGATGGCACTGGCTGAGCCACTGTCGATGGCAATGCGACGTGTGCGCGCGTTGTTCGATTGCGGCTTACGCACGAGCTCAACCGGGTTCGAGAGGCTTTCCATGCCCCATTCCTTTCGGGCCACGCTAAAAACATGCGAGAGGACTGCGAGGCGACGCAGCACCGTCGCTGATTTGTAATCCTTCAACCACTCGTCGCGAATTTTTGCCAGGTCGGCACTGCGGATCGATGCCAGCGGCCGCTTCGCCAATTCCGTAGACTTGCATGCTTTCAAAACCGACACTTCTTGAGCCGCTCCTTTTTTTGCGGCAGAAATTTCTTCTTGGTAACGCTCGAGGGCTTCATAGAGCGTAGTCGCTTCGGCTTCGCTGCGGCTGACCCAGATGCCGCGAGCCATTTCCGACTCGATCATCTTGGCCCAGGCTTCCGCTTCGGCCTTCGTATCGAACGTCTTACTTTGCGCTGGGTAGCCATGTCGCCGCACTTGCGCGCGCCACTGATAAGGGCCTCGTTTGGTGATGGTAGCCATCGGTGGAAATAGTTATCTCGAACTCAGTGTGCCAAAATTGTGCCATAAATGGCAGAAATCTCGTGAAGTGATTGATATATATGGGTGTGTTTTTACATTCGCAATGCGAAGGTCGGGAGTTCGATCCTCCTCCGCTCCACCAAGAATTTCCTTTAAAACCGGCAGCCTGAGACAGGAAGCATATTTTTGCCCCAAGTGCAAAGATATGCTTCCCTGACAAAGTGCAACGTTATGCTTCTCGAACAACAAAGCCGGCCTTGTGCCGGCTTTGTTGTTTTTGCGCGACTAACTGTAGCTCGGCCGTGCCCGGACATGTATCGAGCCTAGGCGAATAGGTGAATGCGCCGTCGAGATCACGCGACCGACCGTGGCCCCTTTCACCCCTAAATCTGTTGGCGATCGTCGATGAAATCATGAGCAGAGTGGCTTAGATCGAGTGTGGGTCTCGTGCGCCGCACGAGTTCAGGCGCATAATCGGCCACAATCCGCCAGTCGGTTCCTCGGCTGGTGACAACTCAACGAATATTTCAAGCGATCGATCGTGCAATCACCTGAACTCGCTGGGGGTGATCTGCGGATCCAAGACGAGTCTTGGGCGTAGATGGCCTAACTCATCCAGCATCGGGAGGGTCATCGTTCTTGAGCTCGGCGAATTTGGCCGCCATCGTCGGGTTGCCCCGAGTCAACCTCTTGATCGTCACGTCCTGAGCCTTGTCGTTTGCAAGACGAAGGTTCCGATCGGTGCCGAGCAGGGCTTCCTTCGTCTTCTGCAGGTGGTCGATCGACTTGTCGATCTCATCGATCGCCGTTTGGAAGCGCCTAGAGGCGAGATCATAGTTCTTCGCAAATGCGGTCTTGAACGTCTCGAGCTCGGTTTCGAAGTTCGTGATGTCTATGTTCTGCGCCTTGACGAGTGCTAGCTCCGACTTGTACTTGAGCGAGTTCATCGCCGCATTTCGCAGAAGTGTGATGATTGGAAGAAAGAACTGCGGTCGCACGATGTACATCTTCGGGTAGCGGTGGAACACATCGACGATCCCGGTGTTGTAGAGTTCACTGTCAGGTTCGAGCAGGGAGACCAGCACTGCATACTCGCACCCCTTCTCAGTGCGGTCCTTGTCGAGTTCCTTCAGGAAATCCTCGTTCCTGCTCTTCGTCGCGGTGCGATCGTTCTCGTTTTTCATTTCGAACATGATGGAGACGATCTCGGTGCCCGCTTCGTCCGAGTCGCGAAAGACGTAGTCGCCCTTGCTGCCAGTCCGCGCGTCGTTGTCCTTCTCGAAATATGCCCTCGGAAACGCCGTCGCTCGAATGCGGTTGAACTCGGTCTCACAGTGCTGCTCAAGGGTTTCACCGACCATCTTGGTCGACAAGCGAACCTTCATGTCTCGGAGGCGCTCGATCGCGTCATCGCGGTCCTTGATCTGCGTTTCGTACTTATCCTTGAGCGAGTTCTCTGCGAGTCGTTTTTCAAGCTCCGCCCGCTCGAGGCCGCTCTTAAGTTCATCTCGCTCTTTCTCGACCACGCCGACTGCTTCGGTAATTGCCAGCTTCTGCGCAACCTCAAGGGCGTCGAGCTTGGCCTTCAGGCCTTGGATCTCCGCGTCCTTCGTAGCGGCGGCCCTCTGCAGTTCGCTAACGAGCTTCATCTCGGCTAGATCAGAAGCAGCTTGCTTGTCCTGCTTCGCCTGCTCAAGTTCGTTTGCGAGTGCGTCTCGCTCTTTTTCTACGGCGCTTAGGGCCTCGGTCACGGCTAGTTTTCGCGCGACCTCACCGGCATCGAGCCTGGCCTTCAGTTCTTGGATCTCGGCGTCTTTAGCTGCGGCAGCCTTTTGCAATTCGCTGGCGCCCTTGGTTTGGGCGAGTTCGACGGCGTTCCTCTTATCCTGCTCCGCCAGCTCAAGCCGCTCGTGCAACTGCTTTTCGAACTCGCTGTCGCGGACTTGCTTCAGGATGTCCGCGTAACCAGCTTCGTCAATCTTGAATGCTTTCCCGCAGTGTGGGCAGATGATTTCATGCATGTCTACGCGCCTCCCGCCTTTGTGAGGATCTGCTTGAGCATCTCCGGAACAGTTCCGCTCGCCTCAAGCGTCGCAGTTCGGTAAGCATATTGATTTTTTGCGAGCTGGATTCCAGCAGCGGTCTCAATAGCCGCACACGACGTGACCCACTCCGCCCAATTGGACTCTAGGTAGGTCTCGAGGTGGTCGCTTAGCGTCGCTACACGATCCCCCACCTGTTCCGATGGGAAATCAACCTCTGTTTCACCGAGGTACTTTAGCAGTCGACGGTTCTCTGTCGAAAACTTCGTACGCTCACCATCTATAGCGGTCTGATTCTTGCCCGCAGCTTTAGCTCGCACTTCGAAACCACTGTCTCCGTCGAAGAGTACGTAGGTCGGAATCCCAAGACAGGTAAGGATGGCATGAGCAAGCGGGATTCCACCTTTGCCTCCGGCCGAAATAATCGACAGTCCGAGGGATTCGAGGCGACCCACGGCGTCCCGATCGCCGATTCCGTAGAACACGGCTCCCTCTGTATCCCCCTCGACCAGCAGCACACGTGCTGCGAACAACGCGACCGAGAGGCGATTCGTGACGATGCCATCGAGTTGACGACCAACCTGATCGGCATCTACCGTTCCATTGAGTTTCGCCTTCACCTCGTCGATCGTGGCGAAATGGACAGTGACCACGGGCGTCTCATCAGACGACCTCGTCAGCCGCCTAATCTGGTTGAAATATCGAGCCTCGAGGAAGTAGGGGCTATGAGTCGCGTAGGTCACTTGGATGCGTTTGCTAGCATTCTCGGCCAGCGACCTCAGTACCTTCGCAAAGGTCTGGGCTTGTATCGGGTGCTGATAGAGTTCCGGCTCCTCGATCGCTAGGCAGATCACACCCTCTGCCGATGCTGCACCTGACTGCGCCAGGAGTTGGAGCGCCGAGATCAAAAGCGTGCGCTGAAAGCCATGCCCTTGTCGCTCGACAGCTGTCTCGGTTGCGCCATCAAGCACGGCCACTTCGAACGTGGTCCGCGGGGCCTTGAGTTCGACTTCGGCAGGCGAAACCATGACAGCCCGACCTGGCGTGTAAGACGTGAGGACCCCGTTGAGCTGCGTCGTCATGACTTCCAGCTGCGCCTTGAACTTTTCCTCGTAGACTTTCTGCTGCTTCGCGCGCGACTCTTCGACGATCGTCGCGATCTCATCGTCGGCAGCAGCACGATCAACTGATCGTTCAAGGATGCGACCAATGATGCTTGCTTTGCCGTCGGTACAGTCAACTTCCGAATCGGGCTCGGGTGTTCGTGCTCAAGTTTGAGTCCGGTTTCGGCAAACGCGCAACGAACCGCGCGCCGGTCGTCGCGGCGCTTTTTTCCGCTAGGCCCTAGACGCGTACCCTCTCGCCCGAGCACTGCAAACGCCCGGACGGCGTTTCCATCAAGAAAGCATATGGTGATAGGGAACGAGATTCGTATACCAATGCAATTGTCGGCATTTCATGTCGAGCATCTGGTAGAACGGTGGTCACGCTCACTCCTGAAAGTGGAGCTGCCGTAACGGTATACGATGGGATTCCGAAGGATGGTGAACAGGTCGCGTTTTCGGGGGTGACAGGGAGCTATTATGCGGGAATTGCGTCTTTGTACTGGCTAGACAAGAAAATGCCTGATGGTCCATGGGTTCCGGTCAACAAATGCCAGCTTACGAATACATGTGCGGATGAGTTGCGTAAAGACATGGAGCGTTCAAGAGGCTCGCATGATGTGATGTAGGGTACGCGGGTTCGGCTTGGTGACAATCTTCACTTCAAACCACCGCGTTATTACAGAAAGCCAGTGAATGCAAGCGTATGCACTTGCTCACCAAACTATAGCGATCTCAGTTATGAAAGGTGCAGGAAACTAGCGTGCGGTGTCCTCTTTTTACTGTTGATGAACTAAAAGGGGGGCATTTTACTTATCCGCGAGAAACTGCTGCTGACTGGCGATTAGTGATGCGCCACAGGCGGTCTTCATGCCATGCAGGGCGACAGCGCGACCTTCAATCGAATACTGGCTCGATCCCTGAATGATCGGGAATATACCTTTACATTTCGGGCAACTGACCATATGGCCAACGCCAGCCGCTGGCTGACCACTGAGATCCATGCCTCCGAAGCCGTCGAGCACGACGCCACCGTGATCCGTCAAATCGCCCTTACGAATGATGGGTTGCATTTTTTGCCAACTCAATACGTCATTCTTTATCAATTATTACTCGACTGTCGTCGTGATATTTCGAAAATATCATTTCGCATCGGTAAATTTCGGGTCCTTCACTATGTCCTCATCGTCGCTGGAGTAGTAAAGAAATCCAAGCTCCTTTGTTTCCACAAGAATACCTTCTGACAATTTTCCGCCTCCGACCAACTCTTCATCGATAAGCCAGTCGTCGTATCCATCTATACATTGACGCTTGTCGAAATCACAGACGACAAGGCCAGCAACATCCCCCTCGACGATAACATGATCGCCAATGTGGATATCTAGTCCAGATGAAACGTATTTCACGATGCGCCTCCTCCCTATCAAGGCGTGTTGAGAAATGGCTCAATCGGCACCATGCTTGACGTTAATTGCTCCGGCTTAAGCACATATTTTTGCTTCGCCCAGAAGCAAATGCATTTCGGATATGGCGACTGATTAGCCTGAAATATATTGTGATGCGACCCGTACACGCCATGTTGCATTTCATTATCAGGTATCACATCAAGCGGCCTGTACGCAAATGTGCCAACCGCGATGATTTTCCCCGACACGGTTTTGCACGGGTTGCATTTATTCGGGCAATCATCTTTTTCTTTGACCTTTTCTTGCGTACTGTCCGTGGACCTCGTCATGTACCAAATGCCCGCTCCGATCATGACCAGCGCACCGATTCCTGCGCCGATCAGTGTTCCCGGTCCCGGAACGACGCTTCCGATACCGGCCCCCATTGCTATTGTGCCGAGACCATCGGGATCGATCTTGTGTGTCGGAATGCCGTCCGCATAGGCGTAGAAATTTAGCCCTGCACGCAGTCCGATCGGATCCTGATTGATGTATCGACCTATAGCTGGATCGTAGTATCGATGCCGGTTGTAGTACAGCCCGGACTCTCTGTCCCTGAATTGCCCCGGAAACCGAATCGGGTTGTCGATTTCGTCGGCGATCATCGACTTCGTCTGTCCATAGCCGTCGAAGTCTGCCGCCCACACGACCCGGCGCATCTCGTCGTAGAGTTCTTGCGGAGCGCCAAGGTGATCGGTAATGTAGAAGTACCTTTTGCCGCGCTCGAGCCGAGCCATAGGCCCGGCATGGTCCGGATGGGCAACATAGGTCACGGACTCATCGTTACGAGGAGCCTGACCCGCACGGACCTCCTGCAGCATCCAGTCGCCGTCCCAGACGAACAGCGTCGTGGACGGCGCTGCGCCGGCGGGTGTGTGAACCTTTGCGATCCGTCGGCCGAGCGCGTCGTACCGGTATTCGGTGCGGCTGCCGTCGGCCTGTTCGATACTGCTCAATTGATGCCCGTTGTCGTAGCGGTAGCGCGTTTCCACGGATTCAGGTGTGGTTACTGGGGTGACGGCCTCCCTGCGGGCCAGTAACCGGTCGAGCAGCCCCGGATTGTGATCCGACTCGGGAACGTCCTGTATCGGACGCTCTACGCGCCCTGTACGGTTGCCGTGCCCATCGTAGCTGAAATCAAGTTGGGAGCGTGTCAGTCCGGCGACTGTGATGAATCTCTTCAGTCGATCGCCAGGCGCCTCCGGGACGGCGGCCGCATCGGCCATCGACGTAGCTGTGCTGTCGCGTTCCGATCCGTGGTCTAGTCGCGAGAGCAGGTTGCCGGCTGGATCGTACCGATATATTTCACCCGATGGTTGCGGGACGGCTTCGCCGCCCCGCCGGTTCACACCAGTCAACCGCGCGAGCGGATCGTATTCGAAATGACGCTCGCCTCGCCACGTGTCGGCCAGCCGCGTGATCTGCCCGGCCATGTCGTAATCCCATGTGCGCCACGGACGCGGCTCCGCACGTGGCTGCCCCCGTTCATCGAGGTCCTGCAAGCGCTGAGTTTGAAGGAGCCCGGCGTCGTTGTACGCGAACAGCTGTGCGATAGGGCCTTGAGCCGCATGAATCGTCCGATGCAACGCATCGCGCTCGAAACTCGCCAGCGGTTCGCCGTCGAGCAGTAGTCCGTGGATATGACCACTGCCGTAACGTTGCCACGTCAGCAAGCCGACGCCGGGCAACTGCATCCCGCTGCGGTTGTTGGCTGCATCGAACGTGTGCTGGAGTCGCCAAACTCGCCCGTGGTGCGATTGAACCTCGGCCGTGCGCCGTCCGGCAGCATCGTATTCGTACGTGATCTGCGATGGTTCGCTGTCTTTCGGTTCGTGGCGGATCTGCGTCAGCAGGCCACGAGCGTCGTAGCCGAATGTGGTGTGTGTGCCATCCCCGAGTCGTCGCTCGATCGGCCGTCCCAGACTGTCGTACAGCAGCGTCGTGCGCAATTGGCCGTCATTGCCGTGATTGATTTGCGCGATCTGTTCGCCAACGGCGTTGTATTCGACTTGCTGGCGTCGGCCATCGAATCCCGTTTGGGCAATCATGCGACCCTGTGCGTCATACTCGAACGTGCAGCGCTCGCCCTTGGCATTGGTCAGCGCCACGATCCGCCCGAGCGCGTCGTAACCGTAATCGGTGGTGGTGCCATCCGGCGCTTCAACCCGGACGATCTGGCCGTAGGCGTCCCTTGTCACCTGCGTCGTGCGCCCGAGCGGATCGGTATAGGCAATCGCCTGTCCTGCCCGATCGTATGTCGTTTTCCAGACGCCGAGCCCAGCCGGGGCGATCGCCGTCGGCAGTCCGGCAGCATTACCGTAAAATTTGCTCGTCTGCCCGAGTGCGTTCGTCTGGTGGGTTTGCCGCCCGCGCTCGTCGTAACCGTACTGCGTTGTGAAGCCCGAGCAGTCGGTGCGTGCGATCATCTGACCGGCGTCGTTGAATTGTGTTTTCGTCACGTTACCGAGCGCGTCGGTGTGCGCAACAGCCAAGCCATTCTCAAACGTGGTACTAGATGTGTTGCCGAGCGGGTCGATCTCCTTGACCAGATGGCCGTCGGTGTCGTATTCGCGCTGCCAGATATGCCCGGCGGGATCGGTAATTCGCGTAGGCAAGTTCTGGTCGTTGTATTCAATGCGCGTCAGCTGACCTGCGGCGTCACGGATCGCGATCGGATTCCCGGTTGCGTCGCTGATTGATTGCGTCTTGCGGCCGAGCGCGTCGATGCGCGCCGCGACATTACCCGTCTCATCGAACTCGGTCTGGTCCGCGCTGCCGTCCGAATGAACGATCTGGTCGACTGCCCATAGGCCGTTGTAGCGGTATGTCGTCGTGTTCCCGAGTGCATCCGTTACCTGCGTCATCCGGGCCGTCGGCTGGTACGAGAAGCGTGCCTCGCGCGTCACGACTGGCTGGCCGTCGGCGTCGAGTGTGTACGCGTAGGTTCTGATGCAGCGCGCCTGTGGCGTCTCGCCGTCCCATTCGGCGACGAACGTTGCGCCGGCCGGCGTCTCGTAGCGCGTCAGCAGGTGCGTGTGATACGCGTATGTCCAGGTTAGATTGCCGCTGTCGATCGCCTGAACGAGATCGCCGTGATCGTCGTATCGATACGCGGCAAGTTTCTGCGTCGAAGTGCCATGCTCGTCGAGCAGATGGACCTCGATGATGCGGCCTTCACTGTCATGCTGGCACGAGACCGTATGGCAGTTGTTCTGGATCTGATGCAGGTTGCCGCTGGGCGTATACCTAAACGACAGCGATTGCTTGTCGCGGGTCTCGTAGCGCTCCAACAGCCAATGATCGGATTCGCTCGGATGCGGGCTATACGTCTCGACGATGCCATTCGGAAAGCGTACCGCGTACCTCGTGAGCCCATCGATATCGTCAAGCCGCTGAAGCGTGTATTTCTCGATCGGATGAAAGTGTTCCTGACCCGAATCGAGCAACGGAAATTGCAGCTGTCGGCCGTCGAAGTCGATATAGACAAGCTTCGGTATGTCAGCGATCGTCACGCGACGTACTTCGGTCGCGTACTGAAGCTTCCATGCGACGCCGAAACTGCCGGTTCGCTGATCGGCACTGCGATAACGCCGGTTCCAGCGGATCGGCACTCTTCCTGGCAATGTGAAATCGTCGTGCGTGAGCAACTTCTGGCCAGTTGCGACGTCCACTGGATGCGCGCTAGTGGTCTTTTTAGCGCATTCCGCGCAATCGGCCTCCGTGACGGGCGCGAGACCTTTTGCACTGCCGCCGCTCTGCGTGACCGGTCCCTCGAGATAGATTCCCTTGCCCTTTAGGTGAATACCGGCCGCGTCGATCGTGATCGTGCCGCCCGGACCGATCAGTTGCGCTGTCTTCGCGCCTGAGAGGCTTGCCTGGCCCGAGTCTGTGATTCGGATCTGATTGCTATTCGCACTCTGGACCGGATCGGGGATTTGCGGGCTGAAGCTGGGGGAAATGTCGAGCGGCGCTTCCTGGTCTTTCTTGACCGCATCGCCGACGGCCTTGCCTCGTACCGTTACCTCATAGGTATGTCCCACGTGCGCGGTCCAGTCTTGTACCACGCGATCAACGCGATCCATGCCGACCGTGCTGGCCATCTGCAGTACGACATTGCGTAGATACAGGCCGCCGACGTTGACGTTGTAGGCCAGACCGACGTTGAGCATTTTGCCAAGTCCGACCGATTGCACGGAGGCCAGACCGACGGTCTCAAACTTGACGCCACCAGTCGATAAGGTCCAGTTCTGGCCAATGCTGGCCTTCTCGTCGTTCCCAACCGATTTTTCGCGATCGTTGCCGACCGAGTGCGATTCATCGTTCTCGACTTCGATGCGCTGATCTTTCTCCGCATGCAACCAGACTTCTTCTTGCCCCTTTCGGTCTTCGAAGCGCAGTGCGTTCGCCGTTCCGTTGTCGCCGCCTGTCGTTGAGCGTGTCAGGATGCCGCTCTGGGTCGCGTTGTCCGGCAGCGCCCACGGTGGCATGTTCGCCGCGTTGTAGACAGATGCAATAATTAGGGGGCGATCAGGGTTGCCGTCGGTGAATGTCACGACGACCTCGTCCCCAATGCGAGGAAGCTGGATCATCCCGAATCCGCTACTGGCCCAGGGTTGAGCGACGCGAACCCAACACGAACTCGCCTGATCCTGCTTGCCGAGCCGATCCCAAGGCAGCTGGATCTTCACGCGACCAAGCCTGTCGGTGTAAATTTCCTCGCCTTTCGGCCCGACCACCACTGCTGTCTGCACGCCATGGATCATGGGTCGCGGACTCGTCAGCAGCGGCCGATACGGAATCTTCTTGCGGATGCAGCGGAATTCGGCCGTATAGATCGCGCTGCCCGGCGCGGTTAGGATTTGCGACTCCGGCTTTGCCTGGTAGTTGTTCGTTCCGTGGTGCCGGATCGACGTCAATAGAAATTGCCGGTCCTCGGGCTTCGCCTGCTCGTGATCGTAGTGCGCGTCGAGCTCGAAGTACCGCTCAAGCTCGAGCCTGCGATAGTGACTCTTGCCGACGAAGATCTTGCTGTGGGCAGCCAGCGCCTCGGTCCGGAATCGGGCGAGTTGTTCGCCTCGATCGGAATCGGGAAAGCCGTGGGCGCCGAGATAGTCGTAGAGCTCATAGTTGTCGACTTCACCCTGATCGACAGCCGTGTCGCGTTCGACGTAGCGCCGCGCACCAGGCGCTTTATAGTCTCCGGTCTTGAGCGCGACGCTGCCCGACGTGAATTTGCGACGCGATACGAATGATGTAACGACCTGGTTGCTTTCTAGGATCTCGTCGGTCGAATAGCGCAGCACCGGACTGTACCCGGCAATCGGACCGGCGTTGATCGACGAGTCCGTGATGATTAATGTATGGCCGTCCTTCTTGTGTTCGAAATAGAAGAACAGCCCTTCTTCCTGCATCAGGCGCAGCGCGAAAGCGAGATCAGTCTCCTTGTACTGGGTACAGTAGCTGCGATTAACCGTTGGCGCGGACAAACGAAACACGACGTCACCGAATCTCCGGTATCGATGCATCACGTCGTTGAGGATCTCGCCGACCGTCTGTTCCTGAAAAATCCGGATATCCTGACGGCGATCCATGAAGGCGAGCCATGGCCTGGCGACGGCCTCGTAGGTTGCCAGACCGCCATCGGTGCCGGTGTGTATAAAATCGGTGACGTAGCCGTGGAAATAGCGCACGTCCGTGCTGGCAAGCGCGTCGGTCAGCTGCAGGGTGACCGTCACCGGCTTGCCGATCAATTGCTTGAGCTCGATGTTCGGGTCTTGGGACGCGAGCATGAGCTTCATTTCAAACAGTTCGCCCAACCCCTCATCGCAGACGAACTCGGTCAGCACGACCGCTGAGCGACCGGACAGCGGCGTGTCGATCGTGAACAGCCGATTGTTTTGCAGCGCAAAGAATTGCTTTGCGATCTCTTGAAGGGAAATCGGCGACATAGGCGATGACGTCCTGTCGTTGTTGGTTCTTCTATCGGACCGGGAGGCAGCCTCCTCCCATATATCGGTCCCTCTCTCATCAGGCACACTGCCCAATCGTGTGATCGTAGCAAAGTCGTTTTCGCTAGGCACGATTTTTTGGCTATTGTTTCTTATCGATGCCGAACTGGAGAGATGTGCGCCATATTGTTGGCGAAATTGTGGATTAACGTGTCGCTGCGGCTCGCGATGACATCGTCCGATGCGCAATAATCAGTTGCACCGCTGCAGTGCCTGCTCCCGTACCTCGAGCAAAATCGAACGGCGAACTTTATTGGGGCATCTTCAGATATGTTCATGACTACGCCTATTGAGGGGATTTTTAACCGCCATTCAACATATAGAATTAAGTTGACACGCCAGAATATAGGGGAAATTCTTCTGCCGACATCGCTGCGTTGCATCACCGGAATCGTCTGCTACAACCCGAAATCAGTGAGGGCGTTGTGTACCGATGCCGCGTCCATCAATATGTCGGTCGGTGCCTGATCGATGTTCTAGATTTCATCACTGACGCAGCTTCGACTCACGAGAGATGCTCCTGTGATGACGGAAAGTTTCATCAATGAAACGGACTCCTTAGAGAGTGAGCCATTGGGTTGACCCGACCAAATTTGGAGGCTAGTCTTCGGGTTTTAACTAATCGACCTCCCCAAGCCTATGGCAACTTACCTTGAACTGAAAGCACAGGCGGATGCGTTGGCCAAACAGGCAGAGGCTGCACGTCTCGCGGAACTTGAAACGATTGTCGCGGCGATTCGGGAACAAGTGGCGGAATATGGTATTACGCCTGAGCAGATCTTCGGGCGAAAGCGTGGGAGCGTCGCTGGCAAGCGTGCGCCTGCGGCTCCGAAGTACCAGGATCCGAAGACCGGTGCTACGTGGAGCGGCCGCGGCAAGCCGCCTCAATGGATCGCCAAGGCGAAGAACCGCGAACGCTTTCTGATTGTTGCCGCTGACGTCGAATAAGGCATTTTTTTCGATCCTCATCGTCGATCGATCGGTCGACGATGCTGCGCTCAACATAGCGCGAGAGTGCACGCCGGAACAACGTGCACTTGTCTCTGGACCATCTTCAGTGATGCCACCGCTAATGTTGTAACGGTATTGAATCGCCTCTGGTGTCCAAAACAGGCTGATTACTTCGTCGCGTCAATCCGGCGACGCAATGCTGTTCGACGAGCAGCGAACTTGGCATCGACCTCAACTGCCGGTACCAAATAGCCAGTATTGGCTGAGGCTCGCGACCGCTCGATCTTGGCGTGCAGCCAAGCGTCGTACTCCGTCGCTTTCTGTTGCCGCATTACGTAGTCCCGCATGAAGTCGCGCAAGAGTTGTGCGCCCGTTCGGTCATGAGCCTTGGCCGCAGCCGAGAACGCTGTTTTCAGGGCGGCATCGACCCGAAACGTATAGGTTGCTTTGCTCATAGCGACACCCTTTTTGTGTTGAATGGGAAGTGAATGCAGCTGATCATGATGCTTCGCTCGAATCGCAATGTCGCGGCGGATGACCGGCAGAAAAATAGTCAACCTTTACACGATTGGCTGCCTCGCGTACGACCGGGTTGGCGAGTGATAAGCTGACTTCCCGCAAACGCCTTTCGATGTGACGTCGAGTAACATGTGCCTGTGTTGAATACAGTGTCCGGACGAGCTGCGTTGCAAGTTCGGCGTCGTGTTTTTCCTTCGCCACGCGTTGCGCGAGAACCCACTGTCGGTGGAGTTGTGAGATCTGTCGACACTCGCTTTCGAACCAGTATCGAAGATACGTGTACTTGTAACCCAATTTCTCCGCGACGTCTTTCATCGGGTGCTCGGAGTACCCTTTGGCAATGATGGTCCGGAGCTCCTCAGTCAACGCGTTGCGTTGCCGAACTGATAGATCTAGGGTGCGTCGTGTAGGTTTCCGGAATTGCCGTTGCGGAGGTGCTGCAAACGATTCGTCGAGTCCATCCCGTAGCAACGCAACGGGCGTAGTGCGTAACCCTTGTGTCATTAGAAGAAAGGCCGGCAGTGACGGTTGCACATCTCGATAACGCCATTGGCTAATGACTCTCTTTGTGAATCCGAGGGCTCTCTCGATGTTCGCGACGGTGCCGTCGAAGTGATGGTCGGCCATCTCGGCAATGCGAGTCTGCAGATGTTGTGCCGTGAGCAGCTCGCTGATTTCCGGGCCTCGGAGAATCATCTCGCCGATGGCATCGATGTTGTACCGCTGCTGTGGGCTGAGACGGCTGGCTTTGGCGATTCCCCGAAGCTCCTTATGGTTTGCCGCCAGCCAACTGCCGCACCGAGAACAAAAGTCCACATGCGCGTGGCGCGGCACAAATGGCTGAACCCGCCGGCAGGTTGGGCATTCATACTGCAGCGCCATGCTATGGACTGGGCACACCAAAATGGGGGCGGCTTGCCAGATCAACGGCAAATAGGGTTCGTGACCCGCGTCACGCCATTCGAGGAAGCATAGTGGGCACCATCTCGGATGCGTAGACAGTAACCCCAGTGCTCGCGGGTCGAGTAGGCCGGACCAAAGCATGAAGGAGCATTCGCTTACCCGTAATGGAGTTCCGCTTCTCGATACGCTGCGAGCCAGTATCTCTGTGTGCGGGGCGTGCGATGAGCCAGTGTGGTGGCAGCATCAGGCTCGAATAGGACACGATATCGTTCGACGGCGATTTCTAGCTTTTGAATACTGACGCGTTCGAGGATTGCTAACGCGTCTCGCCGATCGGCAAGGGGTTTGTCGAATTCGGGGATGATCTTTCCCTGTTGAGCAAGTTCGTCGAGGACGGCAGGGGTAAGCTCAATGAAGTTTGAGTGGCGGCCTGGCTTCTGATCGATACTGCGGCATGCGATCGATGAATCACCGCGGTTCAGGACTTCCCAAAGCTGTCCGTCCCACAGGAAGCGAGCGCCGGGGCTGATCGAGAGCGTGACCGATTGACGGGGGGATGTAGTTTCGGATTTTGCGAAGGAGCGGTATGCGACGGCTGCATGTCTGTCCCGGAAAACCAGCGCTTCCTGCGGATTCGTTAGGCGATCGCTGGGCAAATTGAACACAACCCGCCCACATGAGATCTCGGAGTACAACGTGTCGGCGATATCAAGGAGGTCATTAAGTACTGAAGCGATAGTGCTCCACGGGCGACACGCGATGCGTTCGTGGAGGCGGGCAATTTGCGACACGTCGTTCTGGGGCTTCCACGCTTTGTAGTCGCGCAAAAATTCAAGGTTCTCGATGAGCGCCCATGAGTTTTCTCGCGACGAGCGGATAACGAAGGTCGCGCCGAGGTCTGAGGCTGCCTGCTCGGCCGCAACCCGCTTAGACATTCACGGTTCGTCCTCGACTGAACAAAGTGCAACGAATTCGTTCGCATCCCGACAAAGTGCAAATATATGGTTCCGCCCAAATCATCGAGGACGGATTTCGGAGGCCAACTGATGCGGCGTCAGTGCAGAGACATGGTTCCAGCCATCGTGGAAATATGCTCCCTGTCGCACACTTAGGCCGGTTTTTTCATTTGGGCTCTACTTCCGTCATAGCCTGGTTCGACACCCTGCCGGGTGACATCAGGGTGACAGGCGGGTGCCTGTCGAAGGCCGAGGATGCTGGCCGGCAGGATGCGGTCGTTTCCGCGGTTTGGCAATCGCACGAAGCAATCGCGCGACGCATTCGCGCGCGGATTGCGCTGCACGCCGGCTGGGCCCCTTATCCCGACCGTTCGTCGGCAGCCGCCATCACCCCCGCCCGAAACTCGGCCGCTTCGGATCGTACGTCCACCCCGGCACCAGATAACGCATCGCCATCGCATCGTCGCGCGCGGTGCCGCCGACTTCCCGATACAGCGCGTGCGCGGCCTCGACCTGCGCCATGTCGAGCTCGATCCCGAGCCCTGGCCGCTCCGGCACGGCCACCCGGCCGCCGACGATCTCGAGCGGCTCGCGCGTGAGCCGCGCATCGCCTTCCTGCCAGATCCAGTGCGTATCGATCGCGGTGATCGTGCCGGGCGCCGCCGCGGCCGCATGCGTGAACATCGCGAGCGACACGTCGAAGTGGTTGTTCGAATGCGAGCCCCACGTGAGCCCCCAGTCGCGGCACAGCTGCGCGAGCCGCACCGAACCCTGCATCGTCCAGAAGTGCGGATCGGCGAGCGGGATGTCCACTGCTTGCAGCCGTACCGCATGATCCATCTGCCGCCAGTCGGTCGCGATCATGTTGGTCGCGGTCGGAATGCCGGTTGCGCGGCGGAATTCGGCCATCACTTCGCGGCCCGAATAACCGCCTTCCGGCCCGCACGGATCTTCCGCATACGCGAGCAGATGGCCTTGCCCGCGGCACAGCGCGACGGCTTCGTCGAGCGACCATGCGCCGTTTGGATCGAGCGTAGCGCGCGCGTCGGGAAAGCGCGCCTTGATCGCGGCGATCGCTTCCATCTCGTCCGCGCCGGCCATCACGCCGCCCTTCAGCTTGAAATCGACGAAGCCGTAGCGCTCGACCGCGGCCTCGGCCTGCTGCGCAATCGCAGCTGGCGTGAGCGCCGCTTCGTTGCGCAGCCGGAACCACGGGTCCGCCGCGTGCGTCTCGTCGCGATACGGCAGGTCGGTGCGGCGCCGCTCGCCGATATAGAACAGGTACGCGAGCATCGGCACCGCATCGCGCTGCTGGCCTTCGCCGAGCAGCGCCGCGACCGGCACGTCGAGATGCTGGCCCAGCAGGTCGAGCAGCGCGGCCTCGATCGCGGTGATCACGTTGTCGAGCCGCAGGTTGATCTCGTGCGGCTGGCGCAGCACGGCCGCCTCGCCGGCCGACGTCACCTCGTGCCGGATCGTGCGGCCTGCGCCTGCACCGGTGCCGGACAGCGCCGCGCGCACCGCGTTGAGCGTCGCCTGGTAGCGTCCGATCGACTGGCCGACGACGAGATCGGTCATCCGTTCGAGCGCGTGGCGGATACCTTCGCCGCCCGGCACTTCGCCGACGCCCGTATGCCCGCTGCTGTCGTCGAGGATCACGAGGTTGCGCGTGAAATACGGTGCGTGCGCACCACACAGGTTCAGCAGCATGCTGTCGCGGCCGGCGACGGGGATCACCTGCATGCGCGTGACGCGCGGGGTGCCGGCACGGCGGGATTCGGACATCGGTTCGCTCCTGGTTCCGTAATGCGCGGGCCCGCCGGACGCACCGGCGCAGCCAGCGCCGTTCATGTCAGCTCGACGCGGCGGATCTCGCCGACGACGAACAGGTAGCAGATCACGGCGACGAGCGCGTGCGCGACGACGTAGACGAGCGCGCCGTTGAACGAGCCGCTGCGGTCGACGATATAGCCGATCGCGATCGGCGTCGTGATGCTGGAAAGGTTGCCGCACGTGTTGAGTAGCGCGCCGCTCAGACCCGCGATCTGGCGCGGCGCGGTATCGGCGTTGACGGCCCAGCCGAGCGCGCCGAGTCCCTTGCCGAAGAACGACAGCGCCATGAACAGCACGACGAGCACGTGCGAGTCGGTGTAGTTGCAGACGATCATCGACATCGACAGCAGCATGCCGATCACGATCGGCACCTTGCGCGCCACCGACAGCGACCGGCCCTGCTTGAGCAGCGCATCGGACACGATGCCGCCGAGTATCCCGCCAAGGAATCCGCACACGGCCGGGATCGACGCGACGAGCCCCGCGTTGAGGATCGACATCCCGCGCGCCTGCACGAGATAGACGGGAAACCACGTGATGAAGAAATAGGTGAGCGCGTTGATGCAGTACTGCGCGACGTACACGCCGACCAGCATCCGGTTTCTCAGGAGCGCCTTCACGTGATGCAGCGACGGGCCGCCGTCGCGCGCGCCCGTCGCCTGGTCGATGTTGACGAGCGCACCGCCTTCGGTGAGGTAGTCGAGCTCCGCGCGGTTGATGCGCGGATGCACCTTCGGGTCGTACATCGTGCGGTTCCACACGAGCACGAACGCGAAGCCGAGCACGCCCATCACCGCGAACACCGACTGCCAGCCGAACGCATGCACGAGCCAGCCCATCAGCGGCGCGAACACGACGGTCGCCGCATATTGCGCGGCATTGAAGATCGCCGACGCGGTGCCGCGCTCGGGTGCCGGGAACCAGGTGGACACGATCCGGCTGTTGGCGGGAAACGACGGCGCCTCGGCCGCGCCGACCAGGAAGCGCAGCCCGAACAGCAGCGCGAACGCGGCGGCGCCGCCGAAGAAGCCGATCGTTCCCTGCAACAGCGTGAACAGTGACCAGAAGAAGATGCTGCATGCATAGACGATGCGCGACCCGAAGCGGTCGAGCAGCCAGCCTCCCGGCAATTGCGCGACCACGTACGACCAGCCGAACGCCGAGAAGATGAAACCGATCTGCACATGGTTCAGGTGCAGCGAACGGGCGAGGGCCGGGCCCGCGATCGCGATCGCCGCGCGATCCGCGTAGTTGATGGTCGTGACGGCGAACAGCACGGCCAGCACGAGCCAGCGCACGCGGGTGCGCCGGGCCGTTGCCGACGCGGACGCCGGCAGCGCTTGAAGCGGATTCATGACTGTCTCCTCCGAATGGCGGAAGGTGCCGTCGTGCGGCAGGCGCGTCGAGTGCGCGCGTTTTTTCGTGCGGTGTTGTCGGCCGAAAGCCGGACGCCGGACTGGCGGGCCGTGCGTCCGGACCATTCTGTCACGGCGAAATATGCGCTTTCATGCCAATTAATGACTTGATCGATTCAAGGTTTGAATTGATGGTCAGCAACAGTGAATAATATTTTTACCCGGGTGATATTGACATTCAATTTATACCCGGATAAAAATAACGTCATTCCGATTCCTGCCAACGGGCAACCACGATGACCTCTTCCACGCTGCTTCCTTCCTATACGGCTTTCGACGGCCATCGGCGCGTTGCGTCCGGCCCGCCCGCGACAGTGGCGCTGGCGGTCCGGCAGGCGGCCGGCGAGGCGATGTCCGGCGCGATCGTGATTTTCGACGACACGACCGGCCGCTCGATCGACCTCGACCTGCGCGGGTCGGCCGACGAAGTGCGGGCGCGCTACGCGCCGCCGCCGGCCGATGCATCTGCCGAAGCCACGCCCTCTGCCTTGACCGGCGAGCCGGCCAGCGCGGGCGAACAGCGTGGTCGCGGCCGTCCGAAGCTCGGCGTCGTGTCGCGCGAAGTCACGTTGCTGCCGCGTCACTGGGACTGGCTTGCCGCGCAGCCGGGCGGCGCGTCGGTCGCGCTGCGCAAGCTCGTCGAGGACGCGCGGCGCACGCATGCGGCGGCCGACCGGCGCCGCGACGCGCAGGCGCGCGCGTACCACTTCATGTCGGCGATCGCGGGCGACTTGCCCGGTTTCGAGGAAGCCGTGCGTGTGCTGTACGCGAACGACCTCGCGCGGATGGCCGAGCTGATCGCCGGCTGGCCGGACGACGTGCGCGACCATGCGCTCGCGCTGGCGCGCGGCGATCTGCCACCGTCGACCGAAGACTGCTGATGGAGCGAGTGACGCGATGACCGTATTCGATCTGAACCGCGGCGGGCTTGCGCCGGTCGCCGACGAAGTCGACCTCGTCGACCTGCGGGTGACCGGCACCATCCCGTCCGAACTCGATGGCACGCTGCTGCGCAACGGCCCGAACCCGCCGGGCGGCCGCTTCGAAGGGAACGACATGTTGTCGTGGTGGCCGGAGGCCGCGATGCTGCACGCGATCGCGTTCGAAAACGGCCGCGCGGCCGGCTACCGCAACCGCTGGGCGCGTACGCAACGCTGGGCCGCCGTGCATGCGCCCGCACAGGCGCCGCATCTGCCCGACACGAATCCGAATGTGAGCGTGATGCAGCACGCGGGTGAATTGCTCGCGCTGTCGGAGGGCGGTGCGCCGTTCGCGATCACCGCCGCGCTCGATTCGCTCGGTGCGAGCGCGCGGCACGCGGGCTTCGGCGGCGGGATGACCGCGCATCCGAAGGTCGATCCGGTGACGGGCGAACTGATCGCGTTTCGCGCGGACTGGCGCGCGCCGTGGCTGCGCTATGGTGTCGCGGACGCGCAGGGCGTGCAGCGCGTCGATATCGAGGTCGACGTGAGCGCGCCGTCGATGATGCACGATCTCGCGATCACCGAAACCCGCAGCCTGCTGCTCGATCTGGGCGTCGGCTACGACTTCTCGATGCTCGAGCAGGGCCACCGGATGCCGCTGCGCTGGCACGACGACCGCGCCGCGCGGATCGGCGTGATTCGGCGCCACGGTGGCGACGTGCGCTGGTTCGGCGTCGAGCCGTGCTTCATCATGCACGTCGTGAACGCGTACGACTGCGACGCGTCGTGCATCGTGCTCGATGCGGTGCGCTATCCATGGTTCCTGCGGCTCGACGCGCGCACGGGCCGCTTTGCCGAGAATCCGGTCGGCGAGCTGTGGCGCTACGTGATCGATACCGCGAACGGGCTGGTCGACGAAGGGCCGCTCGCCGACGGCGGCATCGAGTTGCCGCGCATCAACGAAAGCCGGACGGGGCGTCGCTACCGCTACCTGTATGCGGTGGAGCAGCCGAACGCCGCGGAAATGCGCGGCGTGATGCGCTTCGACCACGCGCGCGGCACCAGCACGCATTACAGGGTACCGGCCGGCGACCAGAACGGCGAGCCGGTGTTCGTGCCGCGTCCGGGCGGCGCCGACGAAGACGACGGCTGGTTGCTGGTAGTGGTCTACCGCGCGGCGACGGATACGAGCGACGTCGTGATCCTCGATGCGCGCGCGATCGATGCAGGGCCGGTCGCGACCGTGCACCTGCCGCGCCGCGTGCCGGCCGGGTTCCACGGCGCATGGGTGCCGCGCGAACGATGACCGCGAGCGGTGACCTTGAGCGGCTGCGCGCGTCACTGCGCGCGCAGCGCGTCGACGATGTTCAGCCGCGCGGCGCGCATCGCCGGCAGGAACCCGCCGACGAGCCCCATCACCAGCGAGAACAGCAGCGTCTTCACGACGATCGCCGGCGTCAGCACGAAACGGAACGACAGGTCCGAGAACGTCTGGAAGTTGGTCGTCGAGAACGACGCGAACCCCATCAGCGATGCGCACGCGAGCCCCGCGACGCCGCCGACGAAGCCGAGCAGCAGCGCTTCCAGCAGGAACGCGGCGAGTACGTTCATGCGCTTGAAGCCGAGCGCGCGCAGCGTGCCGATCTCGGCGGTGCGGTTCGCGACCGATGCGTACATCGTGATCATCGCGCCGATCATCGCGGCGATCGAGAAGATCGTCGACAGCGTGATGCCGAGGATGTTGATGAAGGTCGACAGCGCCTTCGACTGGTCGCCGTAGAAGGTCTGCTCGCGCTTCGCTTCGTCGGTCAGGCGCGGATCGACGTCGATGTCGGCCTTGAATCGCGCGAAGCCGTCGGCGCTCGGGATGCGCAGCACCATCGACGAATAGCTGGTGCGCCGGAACGACTGCATCAGTTGATCGACGTCGCCCCAGATCTCCGAATCGAAGCCGCTGCCGCCCGCGTCGAACACGCCGACGACCGTCCAGTCGCGCTGCGCGAAATGCAGACTGTCGCCGAGCTGCGTGCCGCTGAAGCCTTTCGCGATCGCGCTGCCGACGATGATCTCCGACGAGCCCGGCGCGAACGGGCGGCCGGCCACGAGCTTCACGCGCGGACGCAGCGCGAGGCCGGCCGGCGACACCCCGCGGATCACGACGTTCGACGGCTTGCCGGTCGACGTCTTCACGAGCGAGATCAGCACGACGGCTTCCTTCGACACGAGCGGCCGGCCGTCGGGGCCGAGCGCGACGGCCGGATGCATTTCGAGCGCGTTCGCCTGCTGATGGTCGATCGAGCTTTGAATCTCGGTTTCCGCGCCTTTGCGGATCACCACGACGTTGTCCGGTTCACCGGTCGACACGAGCGTCTGCGTGAGCCCCGCATCGAGCATCTGCACCGTTGCGAACACGAAGATCACGAGCGCCATCCCGCCCGCGGTGAGCGCGGTGGTGAGTCGCCGGGTCCACAGGTTGCGCGCGATGTAGGTGAGCGGAATCGCCATGCGTCTACCCGATCGCCCGCAGGCCTTCGACCACGCGCACCCGTGCGGCCTGCCACGCCGGCACGAGCGCGGCCGCGATGCCGACCGCGACCGAACACGCGGCCTGCAGCGCCATCGTTTCGGTCGATACCCTGAACACCGGGAAGATGCCGCCCGCCGCCTGCTTGAAGAGGCTCGCGGCCGGCGGCGTCGCGAGCATCCCGAGCCCGCCGCCGGCCACCGCGATCACGACCGATTCGCCGAATACGATCAGTGCGAGAAAGCCGGGACCGAAGCCGAGCGCCTTCAGCGTCGCGTATTCGGCGGTGCGCTCGCGCGCGCTCATCGCCATCGCGTTGGCCATCACGGCCATGATGATCAGGATCACGACATACGACACGACGCGGATCGCCGCGATGATCTGGTTCGACATCGCGACGAAGCCGAGCTGGAACGCCTGTTCGGTCTCGGTCAGCGTCTCGGCGAGCGAGTTCTTGAAGACGGCATCGACGTTGCGCGCAATGGTGGCGCCGTCGTCCGGGTTCGCGACGCCGACCACGAACACGCCGACCTGGTCGGCCTGCTTCGGCGTGCGCTTGCGCACCGTCTCGTTCAGGTAGTCCCAGTGGAACACCAGCTGACGCGTGATCGTCGAATCGTCGCGGCCGTCGAGGATCCCGCGCACGACGAAGTCCCACGTGCCGGGGTAGATCGTTCCCTTCAGCGGAATCACGTCGCCGACCTTGAAGCCGAACTGCGTCGCGAGCTGGCGCCCGACGAGGCAGCCGCGACGATCGCGGTCGTAGTCGGCGCGCTGCTGCGCCGGGAGAATGAATTCGGGGTAGAGATCGAGGTAGTTGTCCGACACCGCGAAGCTCGCGAAGAAGTTCTTCGGATCGCGATACACGCCGCCGAACCAGTTCGAGCGGACCACAGTCGTCACGCCGTCGACGCCGCGAATGCGGTTCTCGTAGCTGACCGGCAGCGGGAACACGAGCGAGATCGCGTTGCGCGTGACGAGCCGTCCGCTCGACGCGGCGGCCGCGCCCGCGTACCACGCGTCGACGACGGTATGCAGCAGCCCGAACGCCAGCACCGCGATGGTCAGCCCGAGCAATGTCAGCAGCGTGCGCAGCCGGTGCCGCAGCGTATTTCGTGCGATCAGCTTCAGCACGTACATCGTGCGCGCTCCCGTCGCTCAGACGGCGTGCCCATCGATCAGCTCCCCTTTTTCCAGATGCACGAGCGATTGCGCGGCGCCGGCCGCATGCGCGTCGTGGGTCACCATGATGATGGTCTTGCCGAGCTCGGCGTTCATTCGTTGCAGCATTGCGAGCACGTCGGTGGCCGATGCGCGGTCGAGGTCGCCGGTCGGCTCGTCGGCGACGATCAGCACGGGGTCGGTGATCAGTGCACGCGCGATCGCGACGCGCTGCTGCTGGCCGCCCGACAGTTCGGACGGGTAATGGCTCGTCCGGTCGCCCAGATTCACCATGTCGAGCACCATCTCGACGCGCTCGCGCCGCTCGCGGCGCGACAGGTGCGTGAGCATCAGCGGCAGCTCGACGTTCTCGAACGCGGTCAGCACCGGCATCAGGTTGTAGAACTGGAAGATGAAGCCGACGTTCGCCGCGCGCCATTCGGCCAGTTGCGCCTCCTCGAGCTGCGAGATGTCCAGGCCGCCCACGCGCAACTCGCCGCTGTCGGGGCGGTCGATGCCGGCGATGAGATTGAGCAGCGTGCTCTTGCCGGAGCCCGATGGCCCCATCAGCGCGACGAAGTCGCCTTCGCCGATGTCGAGCGTGATGTCGGTCAGCACCGGCACGACCTGGTTGCCGCGCCGGTACGACTTCGCGACGTGGCTGATCTCGACGAGGGGCGGCGATGCGTCGTTCACGCGCGCCACGCTATTTCTTCGCGACGGTCACTTTCGCGCCGTCCTTCAGCTTCGCACCCGGCGCGAGTACGACCGTGTCGCCAGGCTTTACGCCGCGGATCGCGACCAGCTCGCCGATCCGCGTGCCGGCCGTCACCGTCGTCGCGTGCACGGTGTCGTCCTTCACGACGAATACGACCGGCCGGCCGTCGCGCTCGACCACCGCGCTCGCCTGCACGGCCGTCACCGGCTGCCGGTCCTGCGGCGTCGCCGGCTTCGACAGGAACGCGATCTTCGCGCTCATGTCGGGCAGCACGCGCTCGTCGCGGTCGACGAAACGCACTTTCACGAGCACGGTCGCCTTCGAGCGGTCGACGGTCGGCACGATGCGCGACACGCGGCCCGCGAAGCGCATGTCCGGCAGCGCGTCGAGCTGGATCTCGCACGGCTGTTCGGCGCGGATCTTCGCGATGTTCGATTCGGCGACGTCGGCTTCGACCTCGAGCGTGTCCATGTCGGCGATCGTCACGACCGCGCCCTTGCTGTCCGACGCGGACGAGAACGGCGTGATGTTGTCGCCGACGTTCGCGTGCTTCGCGAGCACGATCCCGTCGAACGGCGCGCGGATCACCGTCTGGTCGACCGCGACCTGCGCGGCCTGCGCGTTGGCTTCGGCGGACGCGATCGCGGCCTGGTCGCTGTTGACCGATGCGCGCGCCTTGTTCACGCGGGCCGTGTCGGTGTCGAGCTGGGCGGCCGGCACGGCGCCCTTCGGCGCAAGCACCGAGGTGCGGCGCAGCGCGATCTCGGCATCCTTCAACTCGGCCTGCTCGACGCCGAGGTTTGCGTGGGCGACCTTCACCTGTGCAAGCGCCTGCGCGAGCGACGCCTCGACGTCGCTGCTTTCGAGCCGCGCGATGATCTCGTCCTTCTTCACGCGCGTGCCTTCCAGCACGCCGAGCCACTCGACGCGCCCCTGGCCCTTCGACGCGACCGCGGCCTTGCGCTGCGGCACGACGTAGCCGGTCGCATTGAGCTGCGTGTCGTTCTGGTAGGGGTAGGCGGACGTGACGGATGTCGTGTCGACCGTAGGCCGGCCGGTGAGGAGGAGCGCGGCGACGATCGCGGCAACCAGGATTGCGGTCGCGACCACATGGCGGACCCACCGGCGCCGGCGTGGCGCGGGCGCGATCGGACGCCGGTCGATTTTCAGTTTGTCCAGATTGTGATCGGGCAATTTGGGCGCCTCGCGACGGCGGCGGTCTCATGACCGGCCGCGATCCGGTTGGAACGGAAGGAGGCCAGTATAGCGTTGCTGCGGCGGGCGCGAGAGCCGGTTTGTCGGACGATTGGCGCGGGCCCGGGCGGCACGTCGGGCGGGCCCGCAACCTGCGCCTCCGGGGAAACCCGAGGGTTGCAAGGAACGTGTCAACTGGCCGCGCGGGCGGTGCGTTATGGAGCCAGTGCGTCAGTATTTGTCGAGGCGAAAAGGCGAGAGCCGAGCCGCCCGGCGGCGACCGTGAACCCGGCGCGACTGACGTTCCGATGCGGATGCCTCGCATCTTTTACCGGTACGTTTGACTTTTTCTCCGTTAAAGGAAGAACAATGAAGAAGACGCTCGCTTCGATCATGACCGCAGCATTCGCTCTCGCATCGGTTTCGGCATTCGCACAGGCGTCCGCGCCGGCCGCCGACACGTCGGCTGCTGCGCCGGCACCGATGAAGAAGGATCACAGCAAGCCGAAGCACATGCTGAAGCACCACGGCTCGGCAAAGGGCAAGGCGAAGGCCGCAGCCGCATCGGCCGCCGGTACGAACGACTCAGGCGCAGCGAACTAAGCGCGTCTCGTCGGGGCCGGCACCGCCGGCCGCCCGTCGCGAAACCCCGCACGCTTTCGGCATGCGGGGTTTTGTTTTTTCAGGCGTCTGGAATGTCCGGCGCGTCGGCCGGTGGCGCGCGCATCGCGTCGACCACCGTGCGCATGCGCCGCCAGTGCGAGCCTTCCCAGAACACGCGCCCGCACACGTCGCACGCGGCAAAGCGCCGGTGCCGCTGGCGTATGCCGGGCGGCACCCGCGACGCGGCAGCTGCCGCCTCCAGCGGGTGCAGCGGCGCGTTGCAGCGCAGGCACAGCCGGAACGGCCGCATGTGCGGCGCGAGGTCCAGCCGCCCGAACAGCTCGCGCAATTGCTCGGCCGGCTGCTGCGCATGCAGGTAGCAGCCGCGTACGATCGCGCGGCGCTTGAGCAGCTCGCGGTCGCGGGTCAGCACGATGCGGTCTTCGCGCGCGGCGAGCGCGACGAGCTCGTCGTCGCGGTAGTGATTGTCGTAACAGGTGTCGAAGCCGGCGAGCCGCAGCAACTGCGCGAGGCCGCCGAGATGTGCGTCGGCGACGAAGCGCCACCGGTCCGGCTGCGGCGCGGGCGCGCCGTTCGCGGCTTGCCTGGCGCGCTGCGGGTGGATGTCGACGCGCTCGCCGTCGCCGAGCGGCCGGTCGAGGTCGGCCGGCGCGCCGTCTACGCAAAGCTGACCGATTTCCGTATGCGGGACGCCGAGCGCCTCGATCGCATGCTTGAGCGTTGCGTCGCGCGCAAACGCATGCGTGAACGCGCACTCGCGCCGCGCCCGCGCGAGAAACGCGTTCAGTTCGCCGTGGAAGCGGAAGGTCGCGGTCGCCATTCGTCCAGTATCGCACCGCGCACGGCCGGCCGCGGCCGCTGCAAGCCGTCGTCATCTGTGTTTAACTCGCGGCTTCATGGATCGAAGGAGCGGGCAATGGATCTGGGATTTATCGGGCTGGGCGAAATGGGGCAGGCGATCGCGGCGAACCTGCTGAAGGCGGGGCACACCGTGCGTGTCTGGAACCGGTCGCGCGAGCGCGCCGAGCCGCTCGCGGCACTCGGTGCGCAGATCGTTGCGTCGCCAGCCGATGCGTTTCGCGGCGACGCCGTGTTCTCGATGCTCGCCGACGATGCGGCCGCGCGCGAAGTGTTCGACGACGCGCTGCTCGCGCAGGCACCGCGCGGCCTGATCCACGTGAACATGGCGACGGTCTCCGTCGCACTGGCCGAATCGCTCGCGCACGCGCATGCGTCGCGCGGGCTCGACTACGTGGCCGCACCCGTGATGGGGCGCCCGGACGTCGCGGCCGCCGCGCGCCTGACGATCATGGCCGGCGGCCCGGCCGAGGCGATCGACCGCGTGCAGCCCCTGTTCGACGCGATCGGCCAGAAAACCTGGCGGTTCGGTTCGCTGCCGCAGCACGCGAACGTCGCGAAGATCGCGGCGAACTTCACGCTCGCGTCGGCGATCGAGACGCTCGGCGAGGCGTCCGCGCTGCTCGGCGCGCACGGCGTTGCGATGCGCGATTTCCTCGACGTGATCACGAACAGCGTGTTTCCCGGGCCGGTCTACCAGGGCTACGGCGGGATGATCGCCGAGCGCAGCTACGAACCCGCGCGCTTCAAGGCGCGGCTTGGCCTGAAGGACGTCCGGCTCGCGCTGGAAGCCGGCGACGCGGCGGCGGTGCCGCTGCCGGTGGCGAGCGTCGTGCGCGACAGCCTGCTCGACGCACTCGCGCACGGCGGCGGCGACCAGGACTTCGCGGTGCTCGGCGAAGTCGCGCTGCGCCGCGCGGGCCGCTGAGCCGGCGCGCGACAGAAGCGCGGCACACGCGGCATAATCGACGTTTCGTTTTTCTTTCGGTCGAGGCGGTCATGAACCTGCATACGTGGTGGCTTTTCGTGGCGACGGTGTTCGTCGTGTCGGCGATTCCGGGCCCGAACATGCTGCTCGTGATGACGCACGGCGCGCGGCACGGGCTGCGCCGCTCGTCGTCAACGATGGCCGGCTGCCTGAGTGCGCTGGTGCTGATGCTGTCGGTGTCGGCGGCGGGCCTCGGCGCGGTCCTGGAGGCATGGCCGGCGATGTTCAACGCGTTGCGCTTCGCGGGCGCCGCCTATCTGATCTATCTCGGCGTCAAGGCGTGGCGCGCACGCGTCGACGACGCGCCGGCCGCCGACGTCGACGCGGTGTCGCCGGGCGCGTCGGCATCGCGTCTGGCGCTGTTCCGCAATGGCTTCCTGGTCGCGGGCAGCAACCCGAAGGCGATCCTGTTCGCGGCCGCGCTGCTGCCGCAGTTCATTAACGCGTCGGAGCCGACGCTGCCGCAGTTCGGCATCCTGGTCGTCACGTTCGCGGTGATCGAGGTGAGCTGGTATCTCGTCTACGCGTCGTTCGGCACGCGGATCGGCGCGACGCTGAAGAGCCAAAGCGTCGCGAAGATCTTCAATCGGCTGACGGGCGGCATCTTCGTCGGTTTCGGCGCGATGATGGCGCTGGTCCGTCACTGATTCCGGGCCTCGCGGCCTGCGCAACGCCCCGCGCCTCGTCAGAGGGCGGGGCGTTTGCACATCCGGCCTCGGCCTATGCGCGCGGCAATGCGGCCGCACCGGTCCGGCGCGCGGCCGACAGACCGAACCCCGCGGCCGCGCCGGCGAACGCGAAGCCGACGCCGCACACGGCGCTCCATCCGCCCCACGCCCACGCGCTGCCCGCGAGCGCCGCGCCGAGTGCGCCGCCGACGAAAAACAGCCCGACGAACAAGCCGTTCAGGCGCCCGCGCGCAGCCGGGTTCAGCAGGTTGATGGCGCGCCGGCCGATCGTCTGGTCGACGATCACGCCCGCGTCGAGCAGCGCCGCGCCGCCGGCCAGCAGTGCCAGCGCGACGCCGCGATGCGCGTGCACGTCGAAGCCGAACCAGCCGGCGCCGGCGACACCGAGCACGGCGAGCGCCACGAGCATCGTCACGTGCGCGATGCGCTGCGCGGCCGGGCCGTGGCCGCGATCGCCTGCGCGGCCGGCGAGCGGCGTGACGATCGCGCCGCTCGCGCCGGCGAACGCGAACAGCGCGATCCCGTGCAGGTCGAGGCCGAACGGCGGCTGCGCGAGCCGCAGCCCGATGGCCGTCCAGAACGCGCTGAACGCCGCCATCGCGAGTGCGGCCGACAGCGCATGCCGGCGCAGCACCGGTTCGTCGGCGAGCAGCCGGCCCATCGACGCGAGCAGCGTGCGATAGCCGGCCGTCACCGCCGGTTGGCGCACCGGCAACCGCAGTGCCAGCACGATGGCGATCGCCACATTCGCGAGCGCGGCCAGCGCGTAGAACGCCCGCCAGCCCGCCGTGCCCGCGATCAGGCTTGCGAGCGGCCGCGACAGCAGGATGCCGAGCATCAGTCCGCTCATCACGTTGCCGACCGCACGGCCGCGCTGTGCTTCGGGCGCCATCGACGCGGCCATTGGCACCAGCATCTGGATCACGCTCGACGCGGCGCCGGCGATCAGCGTCGCGACCAGGAACACGGCGCCCGAGCGCGTGAACGCCGGCAGCGTGAGCGCCGCCGCGCAAGCGACGAGCGTCGCGACGATCAGCCGGCGGTTTTCGCGCAGGTCGACGAGCGGCACCAGCAGTACCAGGCCGGCCGCGTAGCCGAGCTGCGGCAGCATCGCGACGAGGCCGGTGAGGCCGGGCGGCAGGCGCAGGTCGGCACTGATCGGGCCCGTCAGCGGTTGCGCGGCGAACAGGTCCATCACGATCACGCCGACCGTCGCGGCGAAGAAGAGCGTCATGCCCGTGCTCAGCGCGGGCGGTGCGCCGCGGCGCATGGCGGCAGGACAGGAATCGGCAGGGCAGTTCATCGGAAGCCTGGGGGGAGGAGCGAAGGAATCCCCATCGTAGGTGGCCGATGTTTATGCGACAATTGAAATATATCTAACATGATTATGCGAGTTTGTTTTGAATACGCGTGACCTCCAGGCGTTCGTCGCGGTAGTCGACAGCGGATCGATGGTCGCCGCTGCCGCGAGGCTCCATCTGACGCAACCGGGCCTTACCCGCCGCGTGCAGAATCTCGAAACGCTGCTGGGCGTGTCGCTGCTCGAACGGCAGAGCAAGCCGCTGAAGCCCACTGCCGCCGGGCGCGACGTCTACGCGCTCGCGCGCAACGTGCTGTGCGCGGTCGACGAGCTGATGGCCGCGGGGGCGCCGGACAGCGAGCCGTCCGGCGAGCTGCGCATCGGCGTGCCGCCGTTCCTGTCCGAACTCGCGCTCGAGCGGCCGATCGACCGGTTGCGCGATGCATTTCCGCGGCTGACGTTGCGCGTGACGGCCGGCTGGTCGCCGGCGCTCGTGCAGGGCATCGAGCGCGGCTCGCTCGATGTCGCGACGGTGATGGTGCCGGCCAGCGCGGCGCTGCCCGACACGCTGGCGGCGACCCTGCTCGGCACGCAGCCGACGGTGCTCGTCGCCGCGCGCGATTTCCCGTTGCCGGACGGTCCGCTATCGCTTGACGTGCTGTCGGGTTTTCCGTGGGTGCTGAGCCAGGACGGCTGCGGAATGCGCTCGGCGCTGAGCCGCGCGCTCGGCTCAGCCGGGTTGCCGTTCGATGTCGCGGTCGAGGCGTTCGGCTCGGAGCTGCAGTTGTCGCTCGTCGCGCGCGGCGCGGGCATCGGCATCGCGCCGCCGAACGCGCTGGCACGCAGCGCGCATCGCGATGCGCTGAGGGTGGTGGAAACGACGGGGCTGGAAACGCGGATCAACGTGTGGATCGTGCACGCCGCGCTGCCGGTCCGCCTGACGCGGCCGGTCGCGCTGCTGGGCGATGCGCTCGGCGACGTGCTCGAGCGGGAAAACATGAAGGGGTCGGATACTGACTAGCGATCTAGAGTGCGCATTCGAGGGAAAATCCTTATTTTCTCTACGGAAATGTTGCAATGCGGAAATCGATTCGCTATAGTTACACCTGTCTCCTCCATGTCTCCTCTGATATGGATTCAGCCCGCCTCTTAGGCGGGCTTTTTTTTGCCCGCGTTTTTGGTGCGGGTCATCCATCTTCCCTCGTTTCGTCCTCCGTCGCCGGCCTCAGAACTTGTACGTCATCCCGACGTAGCTGATGATCGGGTCCGCCTTCAGGTCCGACTTCGACTCGGCGAGCACCGAGCCGTCGGCCGCCTTGATCGTCACCGTCGATGTCGTCTTCAGCGGGATGTACGTCACCGATGCCACCAGCCCGAAATGCTCGGTCATGTTGTATTGCAGGCCCGCGTTGAACACCGGCTGCCACGACGACGACGCCTTTGCCTCCACCGATGTCGTACCCGGCTTGCCCGCGCCCGCCGCGAGAATCGCGCCGAGGTTGTCCTGCGTCTGCTTGATGAAGTTCGTGTTGAGCTGCAGGTCGCTGAACCAGTTGTACGACACGCCGAGGCCGAGGAACGGCCGGAACTTCGCGGTCGCCTGCCCGAAGTAGTACTGCAGGATCACCGCCGGGCTCCACTGCCGCACGCTCTTCACGATCGGGTTGACCGACGCGAGCCCGATGTTCTGCGTGCCCAGCGCGCCGGCAGGGCCGGGCGGCTTGATCGTGCCCTGGCCCGACACCTTGAACACCGGCGGCACGCCGGCCACCGACGTGACCGCGATGTGATCGGTCAGGAAGTGGCTGACCGTCAGGCCGACGGTATCCGCGCCGCTGGTGCGCAGCCCGGTACCCGGCGACGTGAACGACGGCGGCAACCGCAGCGGCGTGTTGATCGGCGTCGGCGCGACGTTGGTCGTCATCGGCGTGCTGCTCTGCTGCGGCATCACGTGGAACCAGCCCAGCGTGACGACGTTGCTGCCGGCGCTCTGCGCGTGCGCCGCGAGCGGCGCCAGGGCGGCGGCGCCGGCCGCCGCGCAGAGAAGGGTCTTCTTCATCACGGCTTGCCTCCTCTTACTGGACGAACGCGCCGATCGTGAAATACGGCGTCGAACCCGCGTTGTCGAGGAAACCGAACACGCCACCCGTGAAGATGAACTTGCCGGTCGGCGTCGTGCTGCTCGCGCCCACGTGGGTCGTCGTGACCGTGCCCGGCACCGCCTGCGTGTAGTCGAGGTTCAGCGCGGTCGCAAGCGATGCCTGCGACGGCTGGAACGGATCGAGCAGCGTGGCCTGCGTGTCGGCCAGAGCGGTGGTGCGGTAGTCGAACTGGCTGTCGACGCCGATGTACTCGCCGTTCTGCGAGCCGAGCGCGATGGTCGTTTGCGGCGCGAGGATCGAGATGCTCGATTCGTCGTCGGCGCTCAGGCCCGGCACGCCGTTGCTGTCCGGCGTCGGGTTCGGGTTCGCGACACCCGTGCGCACAAGGATCGGCACGAGCTGGTTGCGCAGCTTGCCGACGATCATGAAGCCCTTGCCCTGCGGCGTCGCCGACAGCGTCGGCTTCAGCTGGCTCTGGTAGTTGTTGCTCTGGAACGCTCCGCTGCCGTCGGCCGACTGTACGAAATTCGTGCCTTGCTGCGTGCACGCGCCGCCGGCGAACTGGCCGGTCGTGTCGCATTTGGTCCACGAGCCGTCGGCGTTGATCGTCACCTTCGCATCGATCGACGCCGGCGCGAAGTTCTGCGACGGCACTTCGCCGAAGCCGACATGGCTGTACGTGCCCGCGACCTTCGTGATGTCCGTTTCGATCGACGAGAAGCCGATGAACGGGTAGTACGGGAATTTCGTGTCGGGCACCGCGGCCTGACCGAGCACGCCGTTGAACTGGATTTCCTTGCCCGGAATCGTGCCGCCCGCGACGCCTTCGCCGACGAAGATGCGCGCCGGGCGCGACGGATCGAGGCTCGCGCCGTTCAGGCGGAACGCGCACTGGTTCAGCTTGTTGGTCGGCAGCAGCGTTTCCTGCGTGAGCGTGCCGCTGTCGACGGTGCCCGCGCGGGTCGGCGTGACGGTGCCGGTCGTTTCCGGAACCGGCGATTCGACGTAGGTGACCTGCCAGGTCATCTTGGTCGTGTCGAGCTGGACCTTCGCGAGTTCGCCGCTGCCCGCACCGCCCGTGAATACGGTGCTGTAGTCGAGCGACGCGGGGCAGAGCCGGTCTTCGACGAGCGGGGGCGGATTGTCGTCGCCACCGCCGCAGCCGGAAAGAAGGGGGGCGGCAAGGGCCGCCGCCAGAATGAGGTTGCGCTTCATGTTGCTCCTCCAGATTTGTCTTGTACGGCGGCCGGCTCCCTGTCGACCGCTTCTGTTTGCTTGTGCGCGTTGCGCTTGCGTCGTGCCTGACGCCGTCGTGTCGTGCCTTCCTCTCCCTGCCATACGCGGCGGCGCACCGGCCGCCGCCGCGTCCCCGATCGCTACTTGCTGATCTGCGCACCCACGCCGAAGTACGGTGTCGACGATGTCGTCGAATTCGCCGACGTCTGAGTGACGCCGCCGTTCACCGTGCCCTGGATCAGCGCCGCATACAGCCCGCCCGTCGCGATCACCACGCCCGATGCGGACGGGTAGCTCGCGCCGCTCTGCGGCGTGGTCGTTGCGTTCAGCAGGCCTGCCGTCGTCTGACCGTAGTCGAGCGTGAAGCCGTCTTCTTCGGCCTGGGTGGTCGGATTGATGAACGACGCGTTGCTGCCGCGGATCAGTGCGGCCGTGTACTTGAAGTTCGAATCCGCGCCCGCGTAGCCGCCGTCGATTGCGCCGGACTGGATCGCGCTCGCAGCGGCGAGCACCGCGATGCCCGATTCGTCGTCGACCTTTGCGTCGGTGTGCAGCGCCGCATCGGTGCCGAGATACACGTAGCCCGTGCGGACGACCACCGGCACCGTCGCGCCGTTGAGCTGGCCGATCACCATGTGCGCGGTACCCGATTTGCCCGTCGTGCCGACCACCGGGAGCGACGTTTGCGGCAGGATCTGCGGGGCCTGCGTGCTGTCGAGGTAGCTGCCGTTCGCGTTCACCGTCCACGGATTGCCGGTCGTTTCGCAACTGCCGGAGGTCGATGTGCATGCGCCGTTCGCGTCGAACGTCTCGCTCGCGTTGATGCCCTTCGTCGCATAGTTGCCCGACGGCACGAGGTGGTAGAGCAGTGCGTTGTACGTGCCCGGTAGCTTCGTGAGATCGGTCGTCGTGTTCGCGAAGCCGAGGAACGGATAGAAATCGAAGTGGCGGTTCGGCACCTGGCCGACGTTCTTGTAGAGCGGGATACCGGCGAGGCTGATCGTCAGCCCGTCGTACTGGACCGTCGCCCCTGGAATGCCGCCGCCTGCGACACCCATGCCGACCAGCAGCATCGGCGGATTCGCCTGGTTGAAGTCGGCGGCCGTCGAATAGGTCGAGCCGTTCGGCGCGGTACCGGTGCCCGGCGTGAGGACGAACGCGCAGCGCGTCTGTTCGGCTGTCGGCAGCGTGCCCGTTGGCGGGTGGATCACCTTGCCGGTGATGGTCGTGCCGGCGCGGCTCGGCGTGACCGTGCCGGTCGCGAGCGGAATCGGCGATTCGAGCCACTTGAGCGTGTAGGTCATCGCGACCGCGTCGATGTTGACGCTGACGATCTCGCCGCTACCGGCGCCGCCGAGATACGTGCTCTTCACGATGTCGGCGTCCGCCGGGCACAGCGCGCCGCTGACGGGCTGCGATGGCGGCGGCCCTTGCGTGCCGCAGTTCGACCCGGAACATTGTGGTGTGTTGATCGGCGCGGGCGAGCCGCCGTCTCCTCCACCACAGGCAATCAGGAAAGGGGCGATGGCAAAGGCCGTTGCCACCCCCTTCGATAAGGCGTGCGACATGCCGCTGTCTCCAATCGTTTAATTGTGCGAGCTAATGTCGCTGCCTGGGTTTTTGCTGTCAATTGATGAACTCGTCTAAAAAAGGCGATTGAAACGACCTGCATGTTTCAATTCCTTTCCGGATGGGGCTTCAAGTAAGAATTAAAACGCGACGAGGCTGGCGAGGCGCTGCCGAAGTGGGGCCGCTGCCACGCACGGCCGGCTTGCGAACGGCCTTCCTGCGTATAACGGCAGCGTTTAAAGTGACGGTATCCGGTTTATCCCTATTCGGGATTTACTGGATAAAAAGAAGGGTGAATTAATTCACCGGTAATCGCGCAATGGAAAGCTTGTAAATATTTGTAAATGCGCGGGCATGGTTTTATATATTGCCTGGCACGGGTAAATAAAAAGCCGGCCAGCGGCCGGCTTTGCATCGCGTGCAAGGAGGATCAGCGCTTCAGGCCGCTGTCCTCGGCGGCGCCGATGTTGAGGTTCATGCACTGGATCGCCGCGCCCGACGCACCCTTGCCGAGGTTGTCGAGTCGCGCGACCGTGACGAAGCGCTCTTCGTTGCCGAACACGAACAGATCGACGCGGTTCGTGTCGTTGTTCGCCTGCACGTCGAAGAAGCCGCTGTCGAGATTCGCGTCCGCGTTGAACGGCGCGACACGCACGAACGGTTCGTCCGCATAGTACTCGGCGAACACGCGCTGCACGTCCTGCGGCGTCGCGCGCTTCGCGAGCTGCTCGGGCGAGAAGTAGGTCGTCACGGCGAGACCCTTCAGGAACGGCCCGACGATCGGCGTGAAGATCGGCGCGTGCGCCAGGCCCGTGTGCGCGGCCATTTCCGGCAGGTGCTTGTGCGCGAGCGCGAGTGCGTACGGACGCGGGCTCGCGAGCTTGCCGCCCGGCGCTGCGCTTTCGTACTCGGCGATCATCGACTTGCCGCCGCCGCTGTAACCGGTGATCGAGTAGCTGTGTGCGGCGAACGTCGGCGCGACGATGCCCGCGTCGACGAGCGGACGCATCGCGAGCACGAAGGCCGACGCATGGCAGCCCGGCACCGCGATGCGCTTCGACGTGCGGATCTTCTCGCGCTGCGTGCGGGTCAGTTCCGGCAGACCGTACGCCCAGTCGGCGCTCGTGCGGAATGCGGTGCTCGCGTCGATCAGCGTCGTGTTCGGGTTCTCGACCAGCGATGCCGATTCGCGCGACGCGACGTCGGGCAGGCACAGGAACGTGACGTCCGACGCGTTGATCAGGCGGCGGCGTTCGTCGACGTCCTTGCGCTTCGCCTCATCGATGCGCAGGATCTCGATGTCGTTGCGTGCCGACAGGTATTCGAAGATCTTGAGGCCGGTCGTGCCTTCCTGGCCGTCGACAAAAACTTTGGTGCTCATTTCGTTCTCGCTGAATGAAACGGGAGCCGCGGCGCCCTTAAACCAATATTTTAAGACGTCATCCGGCGGGCCTGCACCGCACGGGGCGAAAAAAAGACGGCCTGCGGGCCGTCTTGTGTCCCTTTGACGCGCACCGGCATTGCTTCGCCGGCGGCGCGGGCGCGTTCAGCGGCCGCCGGCCACCCAGCGGGCCGTTGCTTCGGCAACGCGCCGGCCGAACGCCTTCGCGGTCTCGAGGTCGCCCGGCAGCGGGCCCTCGTCGGGCGTCGCGTCCGCCGGCGACTGCGCGAGCAGGCCCGTGAAGCCGCCGACATAGTTGATGTCGTTGCGTGTGGCCGCCTTCGAGTTGGCCGGCATCATGCCCGTGCCGACCCACACCATTCCATGTTGCATCGCGAGCGTGACGAAATACTGAATCGTCGAGAACTTGTCGCCGTTCATCGTCGCCGAGTTCGTGAAGCCCGCGGCGATCTTGTCCTTCCACTTCTGCGTGAACCACGGTTTCGACGTTGCGTCGGCAAACTGCTTGAACTGCGCGGACGGCCCGCCCATGTAAGTCGGCGCGCCGAACACGATGGCATCCGCCGCGTCGAGGGCAGCCCAGCTCGCGTCGTCGAGCTCGCCGACGGCGATCAGGCGTGCGGTGGCGCCGGCGTCCTGCGCGCCCGCGTGAACGGCGTCGGCCAGTTTCTGCGTGTGACCGTAGCCGCTGTGATAGACGATGACGATGTTCGACATGAAGCGTTCTCCGGAAAGGGACGACAACGGCAGGCGCCGCGGCCTGCCGCGTCACGCGTCGCGGTCAGGCGACGCGGCGGATGCACGGCGGGATGCCGCGACCGGTGCAGCAGAGTCTAGCAAGCCGGAATGACGGGAAAAACGCGCGCCGTGCGCGCACAGAAATTCGTTGCTGCGGGGAATCGGCCAGGCGGCCGGCGCGATACGGTGCGTGCGATGCGCGCTCGGCTATTGCCCGTAAGTGACCGTGAGCCGCGCGGTACCGATCGTCAGCGTGCCGATCTCGTGCTCGAACATCGGCGCGGGGCGACCCTGCGCGACGCGCAGGTCCGTTCCCTTCAGCGCGTAGACGGTGATCACGTAGCTGTGCGGTTTGCCAGGCGGCGGGCACGGGCCGCCGTAGCCGTCGGTGCCGAAGTCGTTGCGCGCCTCGCTCGCGCCGATGCGTCGCAGGAAGCCGGACGCGCTCGCATCGGCGGGCAGGCTCGTGACGGTTGCGGGAATGCCGGCGACGGCCCAGTGCCACCAGCCGTGGCCGGGTGCGTCGGGATCGAAGATCGTGACCGCGTAGCCGCGCGTGCCGGGGGGCGGGTTGCGCCACGTGAGCTGCGGCGAGCGGTTTTCGCCCTTGCAGTCGCCGCGATCGAACACGTTCGCGGGGCCGACGCGCCCGCCCGGCGTCAGGTCGTCGCTCGACACGGTGAACGGGCCTTCGGCGCGCGCGGGCCGAATGGCGAATGCGCCGCAGACGGCGATGCAGAGAAGGGCGGCGATGAACGCAGGCGGACGACCCGAGGGCGCAGGCGAAGTGATCCGGCGATCCACACGCATATGGCGCTTCTCCCGTCACGTGGGCCGGCCCGACGAGCCCGGCGTTTGTTGGCGTTGTGCGTAGCTCGCGCAGCTGATGGCGGCGATGGATCAAGTCTAGCATTAGGGTTCGATGAGCGACGCACGTGCGGCGCGCGACTTCGATCGTTCCTGATGCGGATCCGACGGACGAAAAAAAACCGCTCGCGATGAAGCGAGCGGTTTTTTTCAGCCAGGATGCCGGCCTGCATGCCGGCGCGGCGTCATTCCTTCGGGGCCGTCGCGCCGCCGTGCGCAGCCGACCATTCGGCCGGCGCGTGCAGGAATTTCTCGACTTCGTCGAGCGTCTTCGTCTCGAAGTAGCCCGATGCCTTCGCGACGCGCAGCACGTCCCACCAGGTCGCGAGCGCGTGCAGGTCGACGTCGATGTCCTTCAGGACCGACACGCTTTCCTTGAAGATGTTGTAGTGGAACAGCACGAAGCAGTGGTTCACCGTCGCGCCCGCGGTGCGCAGCGCGTTGACGAAGTTGATCTTGCTGCGGCTGTCGGTCGTCAGGTCTTCCACCAGCAGCACGCGCGAACCTTCTTCCAGATGACCTTCGATCTGCGCGTTGCGGCCGAAACCCTTCGGCTTCTTGCGCACGTACTGCATCGGCACCATCATGCGGTCCGCGAGCCATGCCGCGAACGGGATGCCGGCCGTCTCGCCGCCCGCCACCGAGTCGATCTGCTCGAAGCCGACGTCGCGCATGATCGTCGTTTCCGCCATTTCCATCAGCGCACGGCGCACACGCGGATACGAGATCAGCTTGCGGCAGTCGATATAGACGGGGCTCGCCCAGCCGGACGTGAAGATGAACGGTTTTTCGGCGTTGAAGTGCACCGCCTGCACTTCGAGCAGGATTTTGGCGGTCGTATCCGAGATCGACTGACGATCGTAGCCTGTCATGGGCATTCCTTGGGTGATGAGCGAAGAGCGGGCGCGGGCCCGGTGGCGCAGCAAGGGGAACCTGCCGGAGGGGCCGGGGCGCGATCGGAGGGCCGATCGCATCGCTGCGCGCGTAGCCCGCTATTTTACCCGATTCAGGCCGGTTTTCGGCGGAATTCGCGCAGGTTCGGCGCGCCGCTCACCACCGGCGAAACAAACGGGGTTCGACCAGCTGGATGCTGATGCCGAGGATGCGGCGCTGCACCAACGTGCGCCATTTAGGGGGTGTACACTAAGCGACCCTTAGAAATCGTTCAGTACTTTGTACTTTCTTCTTGCCACTACCCGCCAAGGTTCGATGGCGTGCCGACCCGGCGCGTCGCGTGCCGTCTCGCAGTCGACCATCCCCTCGATTCAAGCAGACGCGGCTCAAGGTGCTGTGTACTGAACCGTCAAAATTTCGCATGTCTCTCGCAGGTCAATCATGGACGAACAACTGAAGCAGGCTGCTCTCGCGTATCACCTGAACCCGAAACCCGGCAAGATTTCGGTCACCCCGACCAAGCCGCTGTCGAACCAGCTCGACCTCTCGCTCGCGTATTCGCCGGGCGTCGCCGCGGCGTGCGAGGCGATCCACGCCGATCCGCTCGACGCGCAGAAGTACACGTCGCGCGGCAACCTCGTCGGCGTCATCACCAACGGCACGGCCGTGCTGGGCCTCGGCAACATCGGCCCGCTCGCCGCGAAGCCGGTGATGGAAGGCAAGGGCTGCCTGTTCAAGAAGTTCGCGGGCATCGACGTGTTCGACATCGAACTGTCGGAGTCCGACCCCGACAAGCTCGTCGAGGCGATCGCGATGCTCGAGCCGACGCTCGGCGGCATCAACCTCGAAGACATCAAGGCGCCGGAGTGCTTCTACATTGAACAGAAGCTGCGCGAGCGCATGAAGATCCCCGTCTTCCACGACGATCAGCACGGCACCGCGATCATCGCATCGGCCGCGATCCTGAACGGTCTGAAGGTCGTCGGCAAGAAGCTGTCGGAAGTGAAGCTCGTGTGTTCGGGCGCGGGCGCCGCAGCGATCGCGTGTCTGGACCTGCTGGTGAACCTCGGTCTCTCGAAGTCGAACATCCTCGTCGCCGATTCGAAGGGCGTGATCTACGAAGGGCGCGGCAACCTCGATCCGTCGAAGCAGCGCTATGCGGCGACCACCGACGCACGCACGCTCGCCGATGCGATCGTCGGCGCGGACGTGTTCCTGGGCTGCTCGAGCGCGGGCGTGCTGAAGCAGGACATGGTCAAGACGATGGGCGACCGCCCGCTGATCCTGGCGCTCGCGAACCCGGAGCCGGAAATTCGCCCGGAAGACGCGAAGGCCGTGCGTCCGGACGCGATCGTCGCGACCGGCCGTTCGGACTACCCGAACCAGGTCAACAACGTGCTGTGCTTCCCGTTCATCTTCCGCGGCGCGCTCGATGTCGGCGCGACGACGATCACGGAAGAAATGAAGCTCGCATGCGTGCGCGCGATCGCCGAACTGGCCGAGGAAACCGACCAGAGCGAGGAAGTCGCGAAGGCCTATGAAGGCCACTCGCTCGAGTTCGGGCCGGACTACCTGATTCCGAAGCCGTTCGACCCGCGCCTGATCATCAAGATCGCGCCGGCCGTCGCGCAGGCCGCGATGGATTCGGGCGTCGCCACGCGCCCGATCGAGGACATGGATGCGTATCGCGAGCAGCTCGGCGCGACCGTCTACCGCACGGGCATGGTGATGCGCCCGGTGTTCGCGACCGCGAAGAAGAAGCAGGCGCGCATCGTGTTCGCCGAAGGTGAGGACGAGCGCGTGCTGCGTGCCGCTCAGTTCGTGCTGCAGGAGAAGATCGCAAAGCCGATCATCGTCGGCCGTCCGTCGGTCGTCGAGATGCGCCTGCAGAAGATCGGCTCGAAGCTGAAGGCCGGCGTCGATTTCGAGATCGTGAATCCGGAAGACGACACGCGCTACCACCGCTACTGGCAGGCCTATCACGACATCGGCGCGCGCGACGGCGTGACCCCGGAAGTCGCGAAGGCCGCGCTGCGCAAGTTCAACACGCTGATCGGCGCGATGCTCGTGCACCTTGGCGATGCGGACGGGATGATCTGCGGGATGATCGACACGTACCACACGCACCTGAAGTTCATCGAGCAGGTGCTGGGCCGTGCGAAGGGCGCCGAGCACTACGCGGCGATGAACCTGCTGATGCTGCCGGGCCGTAACCTGTTCCTGTGCGACACGTACGTGAACGAACTGCCGAGCGCGGAACAGCTCGCCGACATGACGATCCAGGCTGCGGCCGAGATCGAGCGCTTCGGTATCGTGCCGAAGGCCGCGCTGCTGTCGAACTCGAACTTCGGCAGCGCGCCCTCGGCGTCGTCGCGCCGCATGGCGGAAGCCCGCAGGCTGATCAGCGAGCGTGCCCCTAACCTCGAAGTCGACGGTGAAATGCACGGCGATGCGGCCCTGTCCGAAGTGGTCCGCAAGGCTGCCTTCCCGGGCACGACGCTGTCGGGCGAAGCGAACCTGCTGATCATGCCGAACGTCGAAGCGGCGAACATCGCGTACAACCTGCTGAAGATGGTCGGCGGCGAAGGCGTGACGGTCGGCCCGTTCCTGCTCGGCGCAGCGAAGCCGGTCCACATCCTGACGCCGGCCGCGACCGTGCGCCGGATCATCAACATGACGGCGGTGGCCGCCGCGAACGCGAACACGAAGTAAGTTCGCGCCCGCGTGTGCCGCGCCTCGTGCGCGGCGCAATGAAAAACGCCACGGAACCTGCGTTCCGTGGCGTTTTTTTTATGGGCTTTCCGGTGAACCGCGGCAGTGCGGGCGAGCATCCTGATCGTGAACGCCCGCCGTCTGCCGTTACGCTACCTGCTGGCGCGAATGACCGTCCGTCGGCGAACGCCACTGCGTGAGCAGCGTGTCCCACTTCTGGCGCACCGCGCGCAGGTTGTTCTCCTTCACGTGGCCGTAGCCACGAATGCCGTCCGGCAGCGCCGCGAGCTCGAGTGCGAGCGGGCGGTTGGCTTCGCTCAGCCTGGCCAGCACTTCGCCGATCAGCGCTTCGTACTCGCCGATCAGCGCGCGCTCGGTGCGGCGCTCCCTGGTGCGGCCGAACGGGTCGAGCCTCGTGCCGCGCAGGAACTTCGCTTTCGCGAGCAGCCGGAAGGCCGACATCATCCACGGTCCGTACGCCTTCTTCACGAGATGGCCGTGTGCATCCGTCTTCGCGAACAGCGGCGGCGCGAGGTGGAATTTCAGCTTCCAGTCGCCTTCGAACTGCGACGACAGGCGTGCGAGGAACGCGGGATCGGACTGCAGCCGCGCGACCTCGTATTCGTCCTTGTACGCCATCAGCTTGAACAGGTTGCGCGCGACCGCTTCGGTCAGTGGCTCCTGCATGGCGTTGCCGTCGGCCAGCGCGCGTTCTGCTGCCCGCACCTTGTCGACGAATGCCGAATAGCGCGATGCATACGCGGCGTTCTGGTACGCGGTGAGGACCGTCACACGCTTCGCGATCAGTGCGTCGACCGCCTTCTTCGTGTGCAGCGCGATTACCGTGGCGCCCTGCGCCGGGCGTGCATCGCCGGCCGCGGCCTGCTTCACGCTCGCGAGGTCGTGCGCGGCGCGCCGGCCCCAGCCGAACGCCGCCCGGTTCTTCTCGACCGACACCGCGTTCAGCTCGATCGCGCGTTCGAGCGACGCGAGCGTGAGCGGCAGCCAGCCCTTCTGCCATGCGTAGCCGAGCACGAATGGGTTCGTGTAGATCGCGTCGCCGAGCAGCGCGACCGCGAAGCGGTTCGCGTCGATGAAATCGACGGCCTCGCCGGCTGCAGCGCGGATGTCGTTCTCCGCGGACAGGCCCGGGAACGCCCAGTTCGGGTTCTTGATGAACTCGGCGGTCGGCGTCTGCGCGCTGTTGACGACCACGCGGGTCGTGTCATGGCGCATCCGCGACGTGCATTCGTCACCGGCCGTGACGATCGCGTCGCAGCCGATCACGAGGTCCGCTTCGCCCATCGCGATCCGCGTCGCGTGGATGTCGGTCGGTGCGTGCGAGATCTGCACGTGGCTCATCACGGCGCCACCCTTCTGCGCGAGGCCCGTGACGTCGAGCACGGTTACGCCCTTGTTCTCCAGGTGCGCCGCCATCCCGAGCAGCGCGCCGATCGTGACGACGCCCGTGCCGCCGACGCCCGTGACGAGCACGCCGTACGCACGGTCGATTGCCGGCAGCGTCGGTTCAGGAATCGGCGGCAGCCCACCGCCGTCGACTGCCACGGCCTTCGGCTTCTTCAACTGGCCGCCTTCGACCGTGACGAAGCTCGGGCAGAAGCCCTTCAGGCACGAGAAGTCCTTGTTGCAGCTCGACTGGTTGATCTGGCGTTTCGTGCCGAATTCGGTTTCGAGCGGCTCGACCGACAGGCAGTTCGACTGCACCGAGCAGTCGCCGCAGCCTTCGCACACCGCGTCGTTGATCACGACGCGCCTGGCCGGATCCGGATACGTGCCGCGTTTGCGGCGGCGGCGTTTCTCGGTCGCGCAAGTCTGATCGTAGATCAGGATCGTCGTGCCTTCGATCTCGCGCAGTTCGCGCTGCACGTCGTCGAGCTGGTCGCGGTGATGGATCGTCACGCCCGGCGCGAGCAGCGTTTTCTGGCTGTCGTACTTCTCCGGCTCGTCGGTGACGATCACGATCTTCTTCGCGCCTTCGGACGCGAGTTGGTGCGTGATCTGCGGCACCGTCAGCACGCCGTCGACCGGCTGGCCGCCCGTCATCGCGACAGCGTCGTTGTAGAGAATCTTGTAGGTGATGTTCGCCTTCGACGAGATCGCCGCGCGCACCGCCAGCAGGCCCGAGTGGAAATAGGTGCCGTCGCCGAGGTTCGCGAACACGTGCTTTTCTTCGGTGAACGGTGCCTGGCCGATCCACGGCACGCCTTCGCCGCCCATCTGGCTGAAGGTGCTCGTGCTGCGATCCATCCACACGGTCATGTAGTGGCAGCCGATGCCGGCGATCGCACGCGAGCCTTCAGGCACGTTGGTCGACGTGTTGTGCGGACAGCCCGAGCAGAACCACGGCTTGCGCTCGGTCTGCACGTGCGGCTTCGCGAGCGCCATTTCCTTCGCGTTGATCACCGCGAGCCGCGCGGCGATGCGTGCGCGCACGTCGGACGGCAGTTCGAACTTCTCGAGACGCGTCGCGATCGCCTTCGCGATGATCGCGGGCGACAGTTCGTAGTGCGCGGGCAGCAGCCAGTTGCCCATCGGCACCGACCATTCGCCGCCGGCGCCGTCCTTCTCGTCGAACTTGCCGAACACGCGCGGCCGTTGCGTATCGGGCCAGTTGTACAGCTCTTCCTTGATCGCGTATTCGAGGATCTGGCGCTTTTCCTCGACGACGAGGATTTCGTCGAGGCCGCGCGCGAATGCCTGCGCACCCTGCGCTTCGAGCGGCCACACGCAGCCGACCTTGTAGAGCCGGATGCCAATCCGCGCGCAGGTTTCGTCGTCGAGGCCGAGGTCGATCAGCGCCTGGCGCACGTCGAGATACGCCTTGCCGCCCGTCATGATGCCGAAGCGCGCCTGCGGCGAATCGATTTCGATCCGGTCGATCTTGTTCGCGCGCACATACGCGAGCGCCGCGTACCACTTGTAGTCTAGCAACCGCGCTTCCTGCACGAGTGGCGGATCCGGCCAGCGGATGTTCAGGCCGCCGTCCGGCATGATGAAGTCGGTCGGCAGCACGATCTGGGTGCGATGAGGGTCGATGTCGACCGATGCCGACGATTCCACCACGTCGGTCACGCACTTGAGCGCGACCCACAGGCCCGAGTAGCGGCTCATCGCCCAGCCGTGCAGGCCGAAGTCGAGATATTCCTGCACGTTCGACGGGAACAGCACCGGCAGCCCGCACGCCTTGAAGATGTGTTCGGACTGGTGCGCGAGCGTCGAGGATTTCGCCGCGTGGTCGTCGCCGGCGAGCACGAGTACGCCGCCGTGCCGCGACGAGCCGGCCGAGTTCGCATGCTTGAATACGTCGCCGGTACGGTCGACGCCAGGACCCTTGCCGTACCACATGCCGAACACGCCGTCGTGCTTCGCGCCGGGATACAGGTTCACCTGCTGCGAGCCCCACACGGCGGTGGCGGCGAGGTCTTCGTTGAGACCGGGCTGGAATACGATCTGGTGGGCGGCGAGGTGCTGCTTGGCCTTCCACAGCGACAGGTCGAGGCCGCCTAGCGGAGAGCCGCGATAACCGGAGATGAAGCCGGCCGTATTGAGGCCGGCGGCGCGGTCGCGTTCCTGCTGGAGCATCGGCAGACGCACCAGTGCCTGGATGCCGCTCATGTATGCGCGGCCGCGTTCGAGCGTGTATTTGTCGTCAAGCGTGACGGACTTCAGCGCGGCTTCAAGCGACGCGCGTTGGCCTGCGTCTAGCGGGGCATTCATTGAAATGTCTCCTCCACCCAGTTTGGGATCTCCAAAACTTCAGTTGCTTCGATGTCTTGTGAACATGTCGGCAGTGGCCGGCATATTGGCCGGTTTTAAGTGATGGTAGCACTGGGATAAACCCGCCGCCCACCAGCTGGCCTGCCGCGATGCATCACCGAAATTGCGCGAGGCGCTGAGTTACATCATGTAAAAGCATGTAAAGCCGTTCCCTTCTTCCTACAAATGCCGTTAATCTTGTCGACCTGCCGGAGGTGCCCGGCCGCGTCGGCCCGATTCGATGCAACCGGGGAGGCGCCGGCAGTTTTAAAGGAGGTGCAATGAACACACGTCATATCCAGAGTTTCCTGATCGTGTCCGCCGCGTTTTTCGCGATGACCGGCCCGGTGCACGCGCAAGGCGCGAGCGCGCTGGCGGCAGCAGGCACACAGATGCGTCAGATCGCGCCGGCGCAGGACGCCGACGCGCAGCCGGCAGCCGGGCACGCCGTCGCGCCGAAGGCGAGCGTGCGTTGATCCGTTCGCGCGGCCGTCGGGCCGCGCCGGAACGACAAAAGGGCGGGAATCTCGTGATTCCCGCCCTTTTTCTTTGTGCCGCCGGTTCGCGCGGACGCCCGGGCTACCTCGGGCCGCCGCATCGCGCGATGGGTCAGGCCTTGTCCTGAACCACGCCGCGGCGGATCTGGTCGAGCTCGATCGATTCGAACAGCGCCTTGAAGTTGCCTTCGCCGAAGCCCTGGTTGCCCTTGCGCTGGATGATCTCGAAGAAGATCGGCCCGATCTGGTTCTCGGTGAAGATCTGCAGCAGCAGGTCGTCGCGCGCGCCGTCGATCAGGATCTTGCGTTTCTTCAGCTCTTCCAGCGATTCGCCGTGGTTCGGCACGCGGCGGTCGACCAGCTCGTAGTACGTGTCGATCGTGTCGAGCAGCTTTACTTCCTTGCCGCGCAGGCCGTCGACCGCGCCGTAGATGTCGTTCGTGCCGAGCGCGATGTGCTGGATGCCTTCGCCGTGGTACGCATCGAGGTATTCCTGGATCTGGCCGGCCGTGTCCGAGCCTTCCTCGTTGATCGGAATCCGGATCTTGCCGCACGGCGACGTCATCGCCTTCGATTTCACGCCCGTCACCTTGCCTTCGATGTCGAAGTAGCGCACTTCGCGGAAGTTGAACAGGCGCTCGTAGAATTCCGCCCATTCCTGCATGCGGCCACGATGCACGTTGTGCGTCAGGTGGTCGATGTAGGTGAGGCCGTGGCCGGCCGGGTTCGGGTTCGCGCCGGCGATCGGCTCGAAATCGACGTCATAGATGCTGATGTCGCCGATCGCGCCCGGCTGCGCGCCGTTCTTGCCGCGCCAGCGGTCGACGAAGTAGATCAGCGAATCGCCGATGCCCTTGATCGCCGGGATGTTCAGCTCCATCGGGCCCGTCTTGTTGTCGAAGCCCCATGCGCCGAGTTCGAGTGCGCGCTTGTATGCTTTCGCGGCGTCCTGCACGCGAAACGCGATCGCGCAGATCGACGGGCCGTGCAGGCGCGCGAAGCGTTGTGCAAACGAATCGGGTTCGGCGTTGATGATGAAGTTGATGTCGCCCTGACGGTAGACCGTCACATCCTTGTGGCGGTGGCGTGCGATCGCTGTGAAACCCATCCGTTCGAACAGTTGTCCGAGTGCTTTCGGATCCGGTGCGGTGTATTCGATGAATTCGAAGCCGTCGGTGCCGACGGGGTTTTCCCAGTTGGGGATCTGCATGCCGTGTCTCCAGTGTGCTTTGCGATTCGCCCGGGCGTTACAGGGTCCGGGCCGGTTTCATGTCGAAGGTGGCGCGCGCCACGCATCGGTTCATGCGACAAAGTGTAGCGGGCAGGGCGGAGCGTAAACTTGCGAACTTGATCGTCCGTGCCTACGATGGCGCAATTACTAGTCTCAAAATAATTCATGGGGGGCAGAAAATGGCGCAGGTCGAATTGGATGCGATCGACCGGCGGATTCTCGCGATTCTTCAGCAGAACGGCCGCCTGTCGAATCAGGAGATCGCCGAGCGTGTGAACCTGTCGCCGAGCCCGTGTCTGCGGCGAATCCGGCGGCTCGAGGAGATCGGCGTGATCACCGGCTACGTTGCGCTGCTGGATCCGCAGAAGCTCGGTCTCGATCTGCTTGCGTATGTGAGCGTGCGGCTCGAGAAGCGCGGCGGCCTGGCGCCGGTCCGTGCCGACGAGACGTCTGCGCGCGCGGGCGCGACCCACGCGGAGCTGTTCCGCGCGGCCGTGCAGACCTGGCCGGAAGTGGTCGCGTGCCACGCGATGACGGGCGACATGGATTACCTGCTGCGCGTGCAGGTCGAGGACATGGCGCATTTCTCCCGCTTTGTGCAGGAGCATCTGCTGCACCATCCGTCGGTGATCGACGTGAAGACGAGCTTTTCGCTCGAATGTTTCAAGGAGACGACGGCGTTGCCGATCCGGTCGGTGCGCTAGGGCGCCGCGCCGTGGCGGAGGGAAAAGGAGAAGACCGGGCGCCGTGTGGCAGCCCGGGCGGCCGACGTCACGCCGTCAGCGCGGCGGGCATCAGCGATTCGATGAACTTCGACGTGCGGTGGGCCTGGCGCTTGAGCGCGTAGTCGAACACCGCGGCCTGCTCCTGCAGCATCTCGGCGACGATCGTCGAGTGGTCTGCCGGCGGCAGCGACAGGTACGCGTCGGCTTCGCCGTACGCATACTCGATACGCATCCCGGACTTTTTCGCGATGTGCATCATCGTTGCATTGCGTGACAGGCAGTGCATGTACAGCATCGTCACGCGCGTGTTGCGGCTGCGGATGGCCGCGCGCTCGAACAGTTTCGAGCCGACGCCGCGGCCACGAGCGCTTTCGAGCACTGACACGCCGAATTCGGCCGTGCGCTTGTCGCCGTCGGCCGGCAGGTATGCCAGATGGCCGACGCCGATCAGCTCGAGCGCGTGGTCGAACACGCCGAATACGGTGTCGCGACCGAAATCGATCGTACGGACATAGTTCTCGATCACGTGGTCGGGGACCATCTGGCCGAAGCGCAGCAGGCGGTCCTCTTCGTCGAGCGAGAGAAAGTGGGTGAGCATTTGCTCACGGTCTTTGGAAGCCAGTTCCCTGACGAGAACCGGCGCATTGGCGGCGCTGCCGACAGCATCGGCACGGCCGTTGAATTGCATGTTCATCGTGGGTTCCTCAGTGTGTGACCGCACAACGGGTTGTGCATTGCAGCAGCATTTTACCCGAGTGCAGCCCCAGGATTGGGGAAAACCCGTACTTTGTCTTGAGGATGAATTCTAAATCTGCTTAGTTAACAATATATCTTATTGATTTTAAAGGGATTTTAAATTCATCGCATGAAATGTGCGGCGGGGCGCCGCACTGTGCCTGCTGCGCAACGCATGTTGCTGCGCGGCAATCAGGCGCCCGTGGCCAGCCCGCGTTCCATCAGGTCGATGACCTGTTCGGCGAAGTCGCGGTAGCCGAGGCGGCCGCCCGGCTTCAGCCATGTGAACGTCCAGTTGATCATCCCGAACACCATCATCGTGACCGACGTCTGGTTTTCCTTCGAGATCCGGTCCGGATAGGCGCGCGCGAGCTGACGCGAGAAGGCCGCGACGATGTCGCGCTGGCGATCGAGCACGATTTCGCGCTGCGCGTCCTCCAGATACTTCACGTCGTTGAGCAGCGCGACGTGGCGGCTGTGCGATGTCTCGTACTCGGCGAGGAAGGCGCGCACGAGTTCGGCGAACGCGTCGCGCTCGCTGAGCCCGCGCCGCTGGCTCGCGCCCTCGACCTCCGCGATGATCAGCATCAACCGCTTCGTGTAGCGATCGAGCAGGTCGAACAGGATCGCTTCCTTGCTCTCGTAATAGTGGTAAAGACGTGCCTTCGACGTGCCGCTCGCGGTTGCGAGATCGGACATCGACGTGCTCGGGTAGCTCGTCTGCGCGAATTTCTCGGCGGCGAGATCGAGGATCTGCTCGCGCTGGGATTCGTGGTCGGGCGCTCGGGTACGGGCCATGGTCGAATGCTGAAGAGTAGCGTTAGCGATACGCGGCTGCCGCGCGCACCTGCGTGGAAGAGAGGGCGGTCGGCGCGTCGTCCTGCAACTCGAGTCGTCCGGCCGCCGCGAGTTCGCGACAGCGCCACCAGGCGATCGCGTCGCTGACGAACATCCCGCCGCGGTCGGCGCCGGCCATGATGGCGCCGACGAGCTGTCGCGCGGGCAGCCAGCCGGGTTCCGCATGCGCGACGATCAGCGCATCGAGGTCCGCGTACTGGCCGCTCTTGATCGTGTTGCTGACCCAGTAGCGCAGCTCGGCATTCAGGTGTTTCGCCTCCTGCCATTCGAGCGCGAGGCGACCGATGCGCAGCACCGAGATCGGCGCGGCCACCGGCCGTTTGCGGGCAAGCGCCGCGGGCGAGAACATCCCGGTCGAGCATGCCTGGTCGCTGCGGGCCAGCGCCGCGCGCTCGGGCGCGTCGAGGTCGGCCGCGGACAGCCGTACCTCGTTCAGGCGCTGCGGCACGTTGCGCAGATGATAGGCGACGCGCCGCAGCAGTAGCTTGTCGCCGACGCTCGGCGCGTGCCAGACGACCACCTGACCCGTGTCCATCGCGAGCTGGTCGAGGCGTGCGAATTCGTGTTCGACTTCCGCGTTCCAGTCGGGAACCTGGTCGCCGAGCACGCGCTGCCAGAAGGCGGCGCGCGTGTCGGGCGTCTCGTCGGCGCCCTTCAGCGGCCCGACGGCGAGATCGTCGAGCAATCCGACGACTAGCTCGTCGCGTCCGGCTTGTGCGAGGGCCTCGCGCAGCGACGCGGCAGCGGTGCCGCCCTGAATCACGTGAATGGTACTCATCGGCCTGTCATCAACAAAAGAAAACCGCCGGGCGGGCGGGCGGTGGAGAGGCGCCCAGGGCGGGGGGGCCGCGTGGTAGGGGGGTGTTGGGGGGCGGCGGAACCCTGGGGGGCGGCCCGGGGGCCGCC